>NZ_WHJF01000137.1:0-14716 GCF_011682185.1 Massilia genomosp. 1 | reverse complement strand
GCTCGTCCTGGGTAAGCACAATCTCCGTCGCAATTCGCATTAGCTTTCTCCTGGTTGATGCACAAGAATAGCGCCTCATCCGCGATATTTCAATACGAAGCACTGAGAATGCAACACTACACTAGTGCAGGGCCGCGCTGGCGCCATGTGCCGGAAGATAGAGAGCGCGCATGACTTCCGGCACTGACCGGCGCCACCCGCCGTCACGTAAAATTACGGCCTCGACAGCAAGCGCTCCCGGCGCATACAGGCGCCATGATGACATTCCGATTCGATCAGCTTTTCCCGCGTGCCGTATGGCCCCTGGCCTGCCTCCTGGTGGCGGGACCGGGCTGCGTGCTGCTATGGGGCTACCCGCCCGATGCCGAGGAGTTCCATAGCGTGGGCGGCTACCTGGCCCGCAACGTGGCGGCCCGCTTCACGAGCGCGCCATCGGCCCTCAGCGCCGGCACCGACCGCATCGAACTGACCGCCCTGCTGCTGCGCATCCTGCAGACCGGCTGCGCCATCGGTTTTGCCGCGCTGGCCTGGCTGCGCGCCAGCGGACCGGCCTGGCCCGCCATGCTGCGCTCGCCGGCGGCGCTGGCGCTGCAATTGTGCCTGGCCGTGGTCGGCGACATGGGCCTGATTTATGTCTTCACCGCCCAGCTCGGCACACTCCCGCTGCGCGCCGCCATGCGCTGGCTGGCGGCCGCGATCTTTCTGGCATCGGGCACGACCTTGCTGACGATTGCGGCGCTGCGCATGTCCGATGGACGTTTTATCATGGCTTGCACGCTCGCGGCCGCCGAAGCGGCGATCATGTGCATCGTCACGGCGCTGGTGCAGGTGGCCCTGCGCGAACGGCGCGCGCGCGTGGCGCTGGCCGCGGCGCATGCCGAACTGCAGGCGACCCAGGCGCTGCTGACCGAAGCGGTGCGCGCCAGCGAGCGCATGCGCCTGGCGCGCGACCTGCACGACATGGCCGGCCACCACCTCACCGCGCTCAAGCTGCACCTGGACCTGGCCAGCCGCCAGGCGGGCAGGGCCGCCCCGCCGTCGCTGGCCACCGCCAGCACCCTGGCCGCCACCCTGCTGGCCGACGTGCGCCTGCTGGTCAGCAGCGAACGCGGCGGATGCGATATCGACGTGCGCCTGGCGCTGCAGACACTGTGCGCCGGCATTCCGGCGCCGCGTATCGCGCTCGACATCGGCGAGCGGCTCGGGATCGATTCGGCGGCAGTCGCCCATGCCGTGTTTTGCGCGGTGCAGGAAGCGATCAGCAACGCCATCCGCCACGCGGGCGCGGCGGCCATGACGATCGCCCTGCGGCGCGACGCCAACGGCGACCTGGCGCTCGACATCGCCGACGACGGCCGTGGCAGCGGTGGCGCGGCCGAAGGCAATGGCTTGCGCGGCATGCGCGAACGGCTGGACCAATTGGGCGGCACGCTGCTGGCCGCCAACGGCGCGCCGCATGGCTTTGCGCTCAACATCCGCCTGCCGCAAGCGGGAGCGGCGGCATGATCCCGATCCGCATCGTGCTGGTGGACGACCAGATGCTGGTCAGGAGCGGCATTCGCGGCCTGCTCGACCTGACACCAGATATCCGGGTGGTGGCCGAAGCGGCCAACGGCGATGAAGCGGTGGCCGTGATCGCGCAGGCCCAGGCCGATGTGCTGCTGCTGGACGTGCGCATGCCGCAGTGTTCGGGCATCGAACTGCTGCGCAGGCAACAGGGCTTGCTGCCGCCGACCATCCTCCTGACCACTTTCGACGATGACGAAGCGCTGTTCGACGGCATGCGCGCCGGCGCGCGCGGCTTTCTGCTGAAAGATATTTCGCTCGAACGGCTGGCGCACGGCATCCGCAGCGTCGCCGCCGGCGCCACCCTGTTCCGCCCGGGCCTGACCGAGCGCACCCGCGCCGCCTACGAACAGGCCAGCGGCCTGGCGCTGCCGGCCTCCGGCGGCGCGCGCCTGACCGCGCGCGAAACCGAAATCCTGGCGCTGATGGCGGCCGGCTTGAACAACGCCGAAATCGGCGCCGCGCTCGGGCCGAGCGAAGGCACCATCAAGAACCACGTCTCGAACATCCTCGCCAAGCTCCTTGTGCGCGACCGCGTGCGCGCGGTGCTGCGCGGGCTCGAACTTGGCTACATCTGACCACCCACTCCGACAGGAAACCATGACCATCCCAAGCCCGGCGCGCTACCGCGCCAGTGTCGCCGCCCTCACCCTGCTGGCCGCCATCGGCCTGCCCGCGGCGGCGCAATCGCCCACCACCCAGATGCCGGAAGGCACCACCGATATCGATCTCAGCCTGATTGCGGCGCTGGTGCCGGTCAGCGAAGGCCGCAGCGGGATGAAGGCAATCGTGCTGCCGAGCATATCGGCGCAGTGGAGCAACGGCATCTTCGCCGAACCTGGCGAGCTCGGCATGCAACTGTCGGAAGACCCGATGCTCAAGTTCGGCCCCGTGCTCAGCTACGGCACGCGCTCGCGCCGCGCCGACGACCGCGAAGACAAGCTGCGTCTGGGCATCGAGGTGGGGGCGTTTGCGCATTATCAGTGGGCGCACAACATCGGGCTGCATTCGAGCGTGATGTACGGCGGCGGCGACGACCGTAGCGGCGTGCGCCTGAACCTGGGCGCCGGTTACGGCATGCGGCTCTCGACGCACCAGTCGCTCAGTGCCAACCTGGGCATGAACCTGGTCAACAAGGGCTTCATGCAATCGTCTTTCGGGATTTCAGCGGAGCAGGCGGCGCGCAGCCGCAGGCCGGTCTACCAGGCCAGGGCCGGGATCAAGAATATCGACCTGACGCTACGCTGGAATGTGGACCTGAGCACCAAGTATGCGCTCAGCACCGGCGTGAACGTCTCGCGCCTGATGGGCAGCGCGGCCGACAGCCCGCTGACCGACAGTCCGCACAACGTCGCCGCGTTCACGGCGCTGACCTATCACTGGTGATCGGCGGCGCCGCCGTTGCGGCGCTTCCTGAACTGGCGCCAGGTGTCCACCACCAGCCAGAACGCCACCCCCAGCAGGCAGGCCAGGTGCAGCGCACGCACCGACACCAGTCCGAGGAAAGGGTTGGCGCTCGATAAGGGCCACCAGGGCTGCGTGTCGTCGTGCATGATGGCGTCGAGCACGACGTGGGAAAACGTGCCCAGGAAGGCGCCGGTGCAGGACGCGAGCCAGCTGATCGGCTGATGGGGGATGCGCAGCCGCCGCAGCACGAATTCGCTGACCGGCTTGCCGGTCAGCGCGGCCACGGCGCCGACCAGCAGCGCGCCGGGTACGCTGTGGGTGGGGCCGTGCAAGATGCTGGTGTTCATGTAAATGCGCACCAGCGGCTCCAGATCCATCAGCACCTGGGCGCCGCCGAACACCATGAAGCTGAAATGACGCCCGCCGACGGCCTTCATCGCCGCGCCCGGACCAAGATGGAAAGGTGTAAATGGCATCGCTAGCGGCCTTGCACGGCGCGCGCCGGCGCTGTGTATGCTTGGCGGCAAAACAGGTAATATGGCGTGGATAGCAAAATGGCATTCACCTTCAGGCGGCGTTCATGAAAAAAAATCTACCCGGAATTATAGCGCTGATCTACGGCGCGGCACTCGGCCTGGCCTGTCCTGCCGCCCTGGCGGCGTGCGAGGCGCATCCGGGCTATTTGTCGGAATTCGAGGGCAGCATCGGCGGCAAGTACCGGATCGGCATGAGCCTCATCTTCGACAACCCGGGCGTCGCCGGCGACTATTTTTACGTCTCGCAGCGCAAGGACATCATCGTGCGCGGAACGGTACAAGCCGATGGCCGCATCAAGCTGGCCGAATGGGACGAGCATGGCAAGGAGAGCGCCGACTTCGATCTGAGCCCGTCCAAGGAGTGCAACGCGCTCGATGGCGTCTGGCGCAAGCGCGGCTCGGCCACCAGCCTGCCGGTACACCTGAGCAGCACCGGCGGCGGCAAGGGCGGCACCCACGACCGCTACTGGCGCGCCGGCGCCGAGACTGCGGAGGATGTGATGCGGATCAACCGCGCAGCCTATACATTCTGGCTGGGCGTCAAGGAAGGCAACAAAAAGGTGGTGGCGGCGCAGCTGCGCTATCCGGTCAACGTCAGCGTCGGCGGGCGCCGTACCACGCTCAAGACCGGCGCGGCGCTGATCGCCAATTACGACGCCATTTTCACCGACAAATATCGGGCCGCCATCCTGAACGGCGTGCCGCATAATATGTCGAGCAATACCCAGGGCATCATGCTGGGTAACGGCGAAGTCTGGTTTAACGAGCAGGGCAAGGTTATCTCGCTGAATAACTGAGGAGGCCCGGCAGCAACGCGCGGGCCAGCGCAAGAACGTCGGCCGCGAGCGCCCGAACTCAGTGCGCGGCGGCGATCAGGCGCTCGGGCGCCAGGATCGCGTATTCCTGCAAGTTCGCCGTGCCCAGCAGGCGGGTGTCGTGATACACCCGCACCCGTCCCACGGTGTCCGGCAGCGTCAGTCCTTCCTTGCCGAGCGCCAGGCGCTGGCCTTGCAGGAAGCGCTTGGCCAGTTCCTCGGTCAATTGCACCGCCGGAAAACTCGACAGCAAGGCGTCGACCGGGGCCAGCAGGGTCAGTGGCGCCTCATGCGCCTGCAAGGCTTCCAGGGTCACCATGCCATCGATGGTCAAGGCGCCGACCTGGGTGCGGCGCAGCTCGATCAGGTGCGCGCCGCAACCGAGCGCGTGGCCGATGTCTTCGCCCAGCACGCGGATATAGGTCCCCTTGCTGCAAGTAACCGCCAACTTCAGCAGCGGCGTCTCGAACGAGATCAGTTCGAGCTTGAGGATGGTGACCGGGCGCGCTTCGCGCTCGAGCGTGATGCCTTCGCGCGCATACTCGTAGTAAGCCTTGCCGTCGCGCTTGAGCGCCGAATACATGGGCGGCACTTGCATGATGGGACCACGGAACTGCGGCAGCACCGCTTCGATCTGGGCCAGGGTGACGTCGACATCGCGCATGTCGATCGCTTCGCCTTCGGTGTCGCCGGTGGTGGTGGTGATGCCCAGGTGAACCGTGGTCTCGTAGCGCTTGTCGGCTTCGAGCAAGTCTTGCGAGAATTTGGTCGCTTCACCGAAGCACAGCGGCAATAAACCGGTGGCGAACGGGTCGAGCGTGCCGGTGTGACCGGCTTTCTTGGCGTTGAGCACGCGCTTGGCCTTGATCAGCGCATCGTTGGACGACAGGCCGACCGGTTTGTCGAGCAGCAGCACGCCGTCGACCAGGTCGCGCACCCGTTTGATGTGGGCTTGTTTCATGCTGGCTTAGTCGGCGTCCGGCTTGCTGGCGCTAGGCGACGCGCTAGGCGACGCGCTAGGCGACGCGCCAGGCGACGCGCTAGGCGACGCATCTTCCGGCACCGGGTCCGGCTCGGCGTCGGCCGCGCGGGTGGCATTGGCCTGGTCGATCAGGAGCGACATTTCCATGCCGCGCGAGGTCGAGGTGTCGTGTACGAAGTGCAGCATCGGCAAGGTGTGGATGTGCAGGCGCTTGCCCAGCTGGTTGCGGAT
Source organism: Massilia genomosp. 1 (assembly GCF_011682185.1). Taxonomy (NCBI): domain Bacteria; kingdom Pseudomonadati; phylum Pseudomonadota; class Betaproteobacteria; order Burkholderiales; family Oxalobacteraceae; genus Massilia; species Massilia genomosp. 1. The sequence continues at coordinate 9,179 of NZ_WHJF01000137.1, read as the reverse complement.
GAAGCCGGCTGCGGCGCCGAGGCCGTCGACCGTGTTCTTGATCGCATCCTTGTCGTCCTTGAACATGGTGAAGAACACCTTGGCGTGGGCGTAGTCGGGGGTGATCTGGACTTCGGTGATGGTGATCATGCCGATGCGCGGGTCTTTCAGACCGTACGCGACGATGTCGGCCAGGTCGCGCTGGATCTGGTCGGCCACGCGCAAGCCGCGGGCGGGAATGGTTTTGCTGTGTTTAGCCATGGTCGTATACTACTCTTTATGATTTTGTAGGGTGGAAAAGCGAAGCGCCGGATGCTGCGACAGGGCCTGATACCACAAACTTAAAAACCGTCATTCCCGCGCAGGCGGGAATGACGGTTTGTGGGACGGTGGCCGCAATAGCGTCAGGCTGACGGCCACCGGAGGCGCCCCGTTTCCAGGGCGCCCACTGTGCTGCATCCGACGATTACAGCGTACGGGCGATCTCTTGAACTTCGAACACTTCGAGGACGTCGCCGACTTCGATATCGTTGTAGTTCTTGAGCGACAGGCCGCACTCCAGACCGGCGCGGACATCTTTCGCGTCGTCCTTGAAGCGCTTGAGCGAGTCGATCTCGCCAGTCCACACAACAATATTGTTGCGCAGCAGGCGTACCGAGGACGAACGCTTGACCACACCATCGGTGACCAGGCAACCGGCAATCGCGCCGACTTTCGAGACCAGGATAACCTGGCGAATCTCGACCTGGCCGGTGATGTGCTCGCGCTTCTCCGGTGCCAGCATGCCCGACAAGGCCGCTTTGATCTCGTCGATCGCATCGTAAATGATGTTGTAGTAGCGAATGTCCACGCCGTTCGACTCGGCCAGCTTGCGCGCCTGGGCGTCAGCACGGGTGTTAAAGCCGATGATGACCGCTTTCGATGCGACCGCCAGATTGACGTCGGACTCCGTAATACCACCCACCGCCGCGTGAACAACCTGAACGCGCACTTCGGAGGTCGACAGTTTTTGCAGCGAGCCGACCAGCGCTTCCTGCGAACCCTGCACGTCGGTCTTGACGATGACCGGCAGATTCTTGACTTCGCCTTCGCCCATGTTGTCGAACATGTTCTCGAGCTTGGCAGCTTGCTGCTTGGCCAGTTTGACGTCGCGGAACTTACCTTGACGGAACAGACCAATTTCACGCGCTTTACGCTCGTCGGCCATGACCATGACTTCTTCACCGGCAACCGGCACTTCGGTCAAGCCCTGGATTTCGACCGGGATCGACGGACCAGCTTCGCTGATCGCCTTGCCGTTTTCGTCCAGCATGGCGCGCACGCGGCCATACGAGGAGCCAGCCAGGATCACGTCGCCGCGACGCAGGGTGCCGGACTGCACCAGGATCGTCGCGACCGGGCCACGGCCCTTGTCCAGACGTCCCTCGACCACCAGGCCACGCGCTGGCGCGTCGATCGGGGCCTTGAGTTCCAGTACTTCGGCTTGCAGCAGAACCTGTTCCAGCAAGGCATCAATGCCTTCGCCGGTCTTGGCCGACACCGGCACGAATGGCGATTCGCCACCGTATTCTTCCGGCACGACTTGTTCCGCAACCAGTTCCTGCTTGACCCGGTCCAGGTTGGCGCCCGGCTTGTCGATCTTGTTGATCGCCACCACCAGCGGTACGCCGGCAGCTTTTGCGTGAGCAATCGCTTCCTTCGTCTGCGGCATCACGCCATCGTCGGCGGCAACCACCAGAATCACGATGTCAGTCGCTTTCGCTCCCCTTGCACGCATCGCCGTAAACGCTTCGTGACCCGGGGTGTCGAGGAAGGTGATGATGCCGCGCGGCGTTTCGACGTGGTAAGCGCCGATGTGCTGCGTGATCCCGCCCGCTTCGCCCGACGCCACTTTGGCGCGACGGATGTAATCGAGCAAGGAGGTCTTACCATGGTCGACGTGACCCATGACGGTGACCACCGGTGCGCGCGAGACGGCTTCGAAGTGGGCGTGTTCGCCCTGGTCGGCCAGCAGTGCTTCAGGGTCGTCGAGTTCAGCGGCAAACGCCTTGTGGCCCATCTCTTCGACCAGAATCATGGCCGTTTCCTGGTCCAGCACCTGGTTAATCGTACACATCTGGCCCAGCTTCATCAGCTGCTTGATCACTTCGGATGCCTTGACGGACATCTTGTGCGCCAGTTCGGCGACCGTGATGGTCTCAGGAACGTGAACGTCCTTGATGACCGCTTCGGTCGGCGCCTGGAAATTGGTTTCGCGGTCATCGCTGTGCGATGGACGACGACCCTTGGCGCCACCGCGCCAGCTGTCGCGGCCACCCGGCGAACCGGTGTTGCCACGTGGCTTGATCGAGCCCGGCGCGCCGCGTTTTTTCGCGTCGTCCGACCAGGTCGAGGAGACATTGGCCGACTTGATCGACTTCTTGTCCGCCGTGACCGGTTTCTTGTCGCCTGGCTTGTCGCCCGGCTTCTTGTCGGCTGGCTTGTGCAGGGTGCCTTCGGGCGGCTTCGGCTTGATCGCGGCGACCGGCGGCGGAACGGGTTCCGGCGCCTTGATCGCGCGACGCGGCGCATTCATCATGGCCTTGATCTGCGCGACTTCATCGGCCACGGCCTTGCGGGCGCGGTCGTTCGCTTCGGCGCGGGCCGCAGCTTCTTGCGCAGCGACAGCCGCCTTTTTCTTGGCTTCGTCGGCGGCAGCCTTCTTCGCTTCGTCGGCGGCAGCCTGGTCGGCGCCAGCAGCGGCGGCCGCGGCGGCAGCGGCTACGCGCTTCGCTTCGGCGTCGGCTTCTTTCTTGGCGTCGGTCTCGGCCTGCTTGGCCTGGGCTTCTTTTTCAGCGTCGAGCTTGGCGAGGCGCTCCTGCTTTTCACGCAGGTCGGCTTCCTGGCGCGCAATCAGCTCTTGCTGACGGCGTGCTTCTTCCTCGCGACGGGCCACTTCGGCCGCGTCGATCACCGGTGCAACGGGCGCGACCGGTGCCGGCGCGGGCGCCGGTGCCGGATCGTCGCGCTGCACGAAGGTGCGCTTCTTGCGTACTTCGACCTGGATCGTGCGCGACTTGCCAGTGGCGTCAGCCTGCTTGATCTCGGTGGTTTCTTTGCGCGTCAGCGTGATTTTCTTCTTCTCGGTGTCGGTCGCCGTGCCGTGGGTACGGCGCAGGTGATCCAACAACTTATCCTTATCATCTTTCGACAATGGATCTGACGTCGAACTTTTATCGACGCCGGCAGAACGCAGCTGCGTCAGCAGCAAATCTGCAGGCATCTTCAGTTCGGTGGCAAATTGGGCTACGTTGTTACTCGCCATTCAGTCCTCTTTTCTTTGTGTCGAGACAGATGATAAGGTTACTCAAATTAAGCCTTGACCACTTCTGCCAGGCTCCAGGCTTTCGCCTGCAGCGCCTTGGCGCGGTCGTCATACTTTGAGTCGACCAGCTTCATCTCGTCGTCGGTCACATCATTAAATTCATTCTTGATCAGATCACGTGCACGGTCCGACGCCAGCGCCAAAATAGCGCCAAATTCGTCGTACGCGAGCGCCGCGAACGCCTCAACGTTCTTGATACCGGCCAGGCCCAGCTTGCCCGCAGTGTTGCGGTCCATGCCTTCCAGGTTAACCAGCTGCTCGTCCATCCCTTCCAGGCCTTCTTCCGAAGCAATTGCTTCAGTCACCAGCGCATCACGGGCACGGGTCCGCAGTTCGTTGACGGTATCTTCGTCGAAGGATTCGATATCGAGCATCTCGGAAATCGGCACATACGCGATTTCTTCGAGGCTAGCGAATCCTTCTTCCACCAGGATGTCGGCCACTTCCTGGTCGACGTCGAGTTTTTCCATGAACAGTGCGCGCACTGCCGCGGTTTCCTGAGCCGATTTATTCTCGGACTCTTCCGCTGTCATGATATTGATCTTCCAGCCGGTCAGCTCGGCAGCCAGGCGCACGTTCTGGCCGGAGCGGCCGATCGCGATTGCCAGGTTTTCCTCGTCGACCACGACGTCCATCGCATGCTTTTCTTCGTCGACCATGATCGACGAGACATTCGCCGGCGCTAAGGCGCCGATGACGAATTGGGCCGGATCTTCCGACCACAGCACGATGTCGACTCTTTCGCCGCCCAGTTCACCGGTCACGGCCTGCACGCGCGAACCGCGCATGCCGACGCAGGTGCCGATCGGGTCGATGCGCTTGTCGGCCGTATACACGGCGATCTTGGCGCGCACGCCAGCGTCGCGCGCTGCCGATTTAATTTCGAGCAAGCCTTGTTCGATTTCCGGCACTTCCAGCTCGAACAGCTTCATGATGAATTCCGGCGCGGTGCGCGACAGGATCACCTGCGGGCCGCGCATATTGCGGTCGATGCGCAGGATGTAGGCACGCACGCGGTCGCCGATGCGCAGATTCTCTTTCGGGATCATCTGGTCGCGTGGCAGGCGTGCTTCGATCTTGCCCGATTCGACGATCGCGTCGCCGCGTTCCATGCGCTTGATGGTGCCGGTCACGAGCGAGTCGCCGCGCTCCAAAAAGTCGACCAGGATCTGTTCGCGCTCGGCATCGCGGACACGCTGCAGGACCACCTGTTTGGTGTCTTGCGCGAAGCGGCGGCCGAATTCGACGGACTCGATCGGTTCTTCGATGTATTCGTCGACTTCGATGTCGGGGATGTTTTCCTTGGCTTCGAAGTGCAGGATTTCCTGGTCGGGCAGCTGCAGGCCGGCCTCGTCGGGCACGACGTGCCAGCGGCGGAAGGACTCGAACTCGCCCGAATCGCGGTCGATGGACACGCGAATGTCGACTTCGCCCTCGTAACGCTTCTTCGTGGCTTGCGCCAATGCGAATTCGAGCGCCCCGAAGACCACATCCTTATCGACATTTTTTTCGCGCGCCAGCGCGTCAACCAATAACAAAACTTCGCGGCTCATGCTTTGCGTCCCTTAAAATCCACTTGCGGCACCAAGCGTGCCTTATCCAAGTCGGCGAGCGTAAACTCCAACAGCGCCGGACCATCCTTGCTTTCAAATTCCAATGCGACATTCTCGCCTTCCGGGGCCTGCAAGATACCGGTGTAGGTCTTGCGGTCGGCCGTGCCGGGCATGGCCACGCGCAGCTTCACGGTGCATTCGCAACCGGCGAAACGCGCGAAATCGGCCAGGGTACGCACCGGGCGGTCGAGCCCCGGCGAGGAGATTTCCAGGCGCTCGTAGTTGACGTTTTCCACAGTCAATACGTGCGACAACTGGTGACTCACGGTGGCGCAGTCCTCGACCGTAATCGGGCCTTTTTCGGCCGCGTCGGCTGCAGTGAAATCGATATACACGCGCAGGATGCCGCGCTCGCCCCGTTCGACATCAACGAGTTCGTAGCCCAGGCCACTGACTGTCTTGGCGATTAATTCAAACTGCTGCAAACAAGTTCTCCAGATCACGGCCCCGCGGGACCACTAAAAACGATTTACCAAAAAAAAAATGGGCATGTGCCCATCTTCCTATACTCCCGACCAGATGAAAGCACTTGCACCAGTCTGTGGTGGGAAGAACTTTTATTAGGCTGCAGATTATAACCTGTTATCGGGCCGTTCGCAATCCGATGACTGGCAAATGAACAGGCATACAACACTATCAAGTTTAAAACAAAAGCCGCGTTCACGCTGCCGCGGGCAGAACCGTGCGCGCCGCTTCGGCCACAAAACAACAGCGCCACCGTCGTTCCCGGCCTCGGCAAGCCCCTTGGCGGGAACGACGGCTTGCTTAACCCCGGCGACCGCGACGCGGCATGCCGTGATCGGCGCTGCGCGGACCTTGCGGACCCTGCGGACGACGATTCCCGCCACCCGCATTCCCGAAACCGAAGGTCGTCTGCAACGGATCGGGCTGGCGCGGCCCCTTGGCCCCGCCACCACCATTGCCGCCATTGCCGCCATTGCCGCCAGCCGGACGACCGGTGCGTGGCTGCCCATCACCCTGCGGACGCGCCGAACGCGGCTGGCCGTCGCCCTGCGGACGGCCATGGCCTTGGCCTTGGCCTTGACCCTGGCCACGGCTCTGTCCATCGAAACCGCCGGCGCTGCGCGCCTGCCCGCCCATGCCGCCCGCACCACCCGGACGTCCTTGCGGACGGCCGCCGGCGCCGCGCCCCGCACCGCCACGCCCGTTCGGCGGACCGAACGGATCGGCATTGCGGTTGGCGTCGACGCGGTCGATGCGATTGCCATCGGAACGCTTGTCCTCGTCGCTGCGCGGCTTGGCGTCGCTGCGGCCTTTCGGACCGCGCGCGTCGGCGCCGGCACCGGCGCCCTTCTTCTCGACGCCGAACGCCACGAGCAGGTCGCGCACGGTGTTTTCTTCCATCTCATCCCAACGACCGCGCTTGAGGTTGCTTGGCAGGGTCATGATGCCGTAGCGGGTACGGATCAGGCGCGAGACGGTCAGGCCGACCGCCTCGAACATGCGGCGCACCTCGCGGTTGCGGCCTTCGCCGATGACCACGCGATACCATTTGTTGATGCCCTCGCCGCCGCCATCGGCGATCTTGGTGAACGACGCGACGCCATCGTCGAGCTCGACGCCAGCCAGCAGTTTCTGGCGCATGCCCTCTTCCAGCTCGCCCAGGGTACGCACCGCGTATTCGCGGTCGATGTTGTAGCGCGGGTGCATCAGGCGGTTGGCCAGGTCACCGGAAGTCGTAAACAGCAGCAAACCTTCGGTATTGAAGTCGAGGCGGCCGACGGCCAGCCATTTGCCGGCCTTCATGGTCGGCAGGCGATCGAATACCGATGGACGGCCTTCCGGATCGTCGTGACTGACGATTTCGCCGGCCGGCTTGTGGTACACCAGCACGCGCGGCGGCTTGCTGCTCACCTTGCGGTGGATCAGCTTGCCGTTGATGCGCACCGCGTCCGACGGCAGGATGCGCTGGCCGATGTGGGCCGGCTCGCCGTTGACCGACACGCGGCCGGCGACGATCAGGTCTTCCATGTCGCGGCGCGAACCGAGACCGGCTTCGGCCAGCACCTTGTGCAGCTTCGGCGCGTCGTCGTCGGACGTGAGGTCGCGGCGCACCAGCTTGACCGGCTGCGCGCGGCCGCCGTCGATGGCGTCGAACGCGTCCGAGGTGACGTACGAAAACGCCGCATCGGCATCGTTCAGCTTGTTCTTGCCGTGGTGCTGCAGGCCCGGATTGCCTTTTTTATTCTTTTTGACGCGCGGCTTGGCGTCCAGGCTGCGCTCGGGGCGCGGACCGCGCTCGGGGCGGGCGACCGGCTCGGCGGGCGCTTCGGCCACCACTTCCGGCTCGCCGGACTCGACGCGCTCCATCTGGATACGCGCTTCGCGCTGGCCGCGCAGCTCACGCATCTGGCGCGGACCGCGTGGCGCACGTGGGCCGCGCTCGCCGTTGGCGGGCGCGGCGCCGTCGGCGGCCGGGGCGGCGGCATCGGCGGCTGCTTGCACTGCCGGCGCGGCGCTGTCTTTCGGGGCGCGCGGCTTGCGGGCGGCGGGGGCAGGCTTGTCGGCGGCGACGACTGGTGCGGCGACCGCTGCGGCGGCGACGGCTGCGCTGGCGGCTGCCGGAGCGGACTCATCCGCTGCCACGGCAAGCGCTTTCTTCGCACGCGGCTTGGCCGGGGCCTTGGCTGGGGCATCCAGCGCGGCGGGCGTGGCGGCCTCGACTTCGGTGACGGCCTTTTTGGCGGCGGCGCGTTTCGGTTTCGGCGCGTCGGCGCCGGCGTCCGCCTCTATCTGTGCCTTGGTGCGGCGTTTTGGCTTCGCTACTGCCTCGTCCATGCCTGCTACGTCGGCGTTACTTGTCTCTGTCGGTTTAGTTGGATTCATTATTCGTTTCTTGGTTGTGCTGACCTGGCGCAGCGTCAACCGTTATTTCTGGCGCAGGGTCGTGAATGGGGACTTCAGGAGATGAAGTATCGGAGCCGGCCGCATCCGCGACGGCGGGAGGAAATGCCTCCTGCGCGTCGCCGCTACCTGCACCATCGTCGTTTGCGGCCTCCGAGGCCGCCGCTTTGTCAAAATTTTCCTGCAAGGCAGCCTCGAGTGTTTCCATGTCGTGACCGCCCCGCATGTCGCTGATTTGCTGCAACGGCGGCAGCTGGGACAGCGAATTCAAACCCAAATCGTCAAGGAACTGCTTGGTCGTACCCAACAAGGCCGGGCGCCCGATCACATCGCGGTAGCCGATGGCATCGATCCAGCCGCGGTCTTCCAGCATCTTGATCGTCTGCGAATTGACGGCAACGCCACGTATTTCTTCGATATCGCCGCGGGTGACCGGCTGGCGGTAAGCGATGATCGCCAGGGTTTCCAGGGTGGCGCGCGAATACTTCTGCGGCTTTTCCGGGCTCAGGCGATCGAGGTACTGCTTCATTTCCGGACGACTCTGGAAGCGCCAGCCGCTGGCCAGGCTGACGATCTCGATCCCGCGTTCGCTCCAATCGCGGCGCAACTCTTCGAGCATGATCTTGATGGTATCGGCGCCGACCCCGGCGCCGAGAGGGCGGCCATGGTCATCGACATCGACGAACAGCTTCTTCATGCCGTGGATCGACATGGGCTCGCGCGCACAGAGCAAAGCGGTTTCGAGGACCCGTTTGGCCTCATCAGTATTCATAACGATGTCGTATGCGGATGTTGCAATTAGATCTGCAGAGAAAAAAACAACCCAATACCATTCAACGCATGGCGGCGCGCGTCACCGAAATGACGCCGACAGCATGAAAACACGTTGAAACTGGAATCCGTCGCCTGCGACGAAGCGCGCTGGGCGGGAATGTTACAGGTGGCGAGATGCGAACCCTGCCACACGGTTACCTGCATACCTGGCGAGGCTAAACCGTTGATTTTCAAGAGAAACGCTGGTTCGCCGCAGCGGCAGGGAGGCGAAGCTCCGGGCGCGCACTACACGAACGATCGACATCGTTTGCTCCAACAGAGGGCATTGTACCTGATAAAAGCGCGAAAAGGACAATCCCCCGCGCCAGAATCGCCTGTCAACGTGCCGAACAGACCCCAGCCGCCCCGCACCGGGGTCAGAGCTTCGCCCCACACCGGGGTCAGAGCTTTAACTTGCAACTAGTGTAGTGTTGCATTCTCAGTGCTTCGTATTGAAATATCGCGGATGAGGCGCTATTCTTGTGCATCAACCAGGAGAAAGCTAATGCGAATTGCGACGGAGATTGTGCTTACCCAGGACGAGC
>NZ_WHJF01000136.1:0-14944 GCF_011682185.1 Massilia genomosp. 1 | reverse complement strand
TGATTGTTCGCAAGACGTTCCTTCACCGACCCGGCCAATCAAAGCCCAGAAACAAGCAGCCTAAGCCCCACAAATACATGACACAAAAGCCATGTTAAGCTGTCAATCGCTTAAGTCCGGTAGATTGGTAGCTCAGCGGGTAGGCCACATACCAGCGGATGCAGACCAGGATGACGTCAATCAGAAAACGCATTCCTTTGAAGTTAAGCATGCCAGCTCGTCCAGATTTTTGGTCGTCAAAGTTTACACGATCCCTATGACGGCTCCGCTAATGCGACAGAACCGAATTGACCGCCTCAACTGTGCATATATCGCCCATGCGACTCGTCAGAAACACGGCATCAAAAACTTTGCACCGCCAGTAAGATCTTCATAGATCAGCGCCTTCTTAGCTACTTAGGTTGACAAGGTCGGCATCAAGTGGCTTTGGTTATGCTATTTCCATAACCGCTCAGCTACGCTTGCATCAACGGCACCAACCAAACAATGCTCACAAGAAATTTTACAAAAAATGAAAAATTCCCAATCTTTATGGGATAATAACCATCTGAACAATACGAAATACTGTAAATATTACTGCGAAGAATTTTAAGTATCACGGCAATCTTTGCAGATGCTACAAGATACGCCTCATGACGATGCCGTAATTACGGTATCTAATACCATCCATATGTTTTTATATTCAGTCAACTAATATATGTACAAAAAATTTATATTTGCAATAAATTTAATACTGTTATTCTCACTTTCATTTTGTGTCAATGCACAAGATTCTCTTCCGCAGCCAGGTGACCTTCCTTTGCAAAAATTCTATTATATGAATTCTTCGTATCATGCGTCTAAGCTTGACGGTCGAAGCCGGAATTTCAACTCGGCTGATGAAGTCTGCGCTGTTTTTACTGAAAAGGAATTGCAACATGACTTCCGTGTCTATACTAATTCGGTAGCGGGCGAGTCTAGTGTCTGCAGAGTAAGTTCGTACGACAGGGATCGACCCGACTTCACCCGCACAGAGCCGTGGCGAGATATATGGGGTACAAACGAAGTATGCCCCGACGGCTACTTGCCGCATCAAAACCTATGTCGTTGTGCCAATGCTTTGCTTTGCCCGAAAGATCCTCCTCCATGTGACTGTGATGGAAACCCTATCTATCGTGCCTCCGGAATAAAAAAGCAGAGCGAGGTCGATTACGAAAGCAAAGGTCCGGGCGGGCTGAGATTTGAACGGACATATGACAGCAAGTTAAAAGCGATTTTCCGCGCTCCACCTTCAAGCATTGCTGCGTTGGGGATAGGGTGGCTGCATACCTATTCCCGACGAATTGAAGCTGTGACGCAAAGTTTTAGAAATGGGGACAACAATGTTACCCTTTCCGTTGCCTACCTGAACAGGCCGAACAGCCGCATTATTTTTCACGAAGAAGGTGGGAATTGGAAAGCAGATCCAGATGTCAATGAGCGGTTAATAAAGACTGGAACAGGCTGGGAAGTCGGATCGCTCGCTAATGGGCCGCGGGAGTTTTATAATGCGCGAGGGATGTTGACCTCAATTGTCGATCATGCAGGGCTAATCCAAAAAATGGAGTATAGCAATAAGACCACGCCTAAGGATGTTTCTACGCTAGAAGACATGTTGATCAGTGTTACCGATCACTTTGGAAATCAATTGAAATTTACGTACGACGCGAACGGCAAGCTTCGAACAATGACGGATCCTTCAGGTGCACTTTATTATTACGATTATGAGGGAACGGGTTCATCGCTAGGAAGTGTTACGTATCCGGGTTTAATGCAACGAAAATATCTGTATGACGAAAGGGAATTTGCTTTAGGAGATTCTCCGGGCCATTTATTAACGGGTATCGTCGACGAAAACAATGTGCGCTATGCGACGTATCGCTATTTACGTGACAAGGCAATCTCGACGGAGCATGCGGGGGGAGTAAACAAATATTCGATGCAATATTCAGACTTGCGAACTTACGTTACCGACCCGCTCGGTACTGAACGGACATACGTTTTTGCGCCTGTGGCAGGCGCGATTAAGGAAATTAAACAATACCAGCCTGGGGGGAGTACCGTAAGTCTGTCTACTACCACCTACGATGGGAATGGTAATATCGAAAGCTATACCGATTTCAACGGAGTGGTAACGCGCTATAGCTATGACATGAAGCGTAACCTAGAAGGAAGCCGCACTGAGGCTTACGGCATTGTTGATCAGCAACGCACGACCACGACAGTTTGGCATAGCAACTTGCGTTTGCCCATGCAGATATTCGAGCCGCTGCGCGTGACTAGCTTCTCTTACGACACGCTAGGCAAGGTGTTAACCAAGACCGAGCAGCCAACGTTGGATATCGATGGCAGCAAGGGCGCCAATGCGGTATTGACAGGTAGCGCGCGCAAGTGGACCCACACGTATTATCCTAATGGCATGTTATGGACCGTTAAGGGGCCCCGAACTGACGTGTCCGATGTCACTACTTATAATTATGATCAAAAAGGCAATCTGTCTACGATCAAAAATGCAGCCGGGCACCTGACGACACTGCAAGACTACGATGCGAATGGACGGGTCGGCACGATTATCGAACCAAATAAAGTCACGACCACAATGACTTACTGGCCGCGCGGGTGGCTCAAGACACGCACCGTTACCGCTGCCGGCATCGCTCAGGCCACCGCTTACGATTATGACGGCGTCGGCCAACTGAAGCTCATTACGCTGCCTGATGCGTCGACCGTTGCCTTTACGTATGACGATGCGCATCGTCTGATCGGCATAGCTGACAGCCTCGGTAATAATATCGTCTATACGTTGGATAATATGGGCAATCGGACCATGACCGAAATGAAGGACCCGAACGGTCTGCTCGCACGCCGGGGCACGCGTCTTATCGATGCGCTGAATCGCTTACAACAAAGTACCGGAGCTCAACAATAATGCCCGCATCTATCCTGCGTCCGATATCGGGTGTGGTTTTGCTCGTCCTGGCCACCTTGACCAGCGCCCAAACCGCCCCACAACCGACTTACACCAATGAATACGATGCTAATGGCAATCTAACGCAGATCACCGATCCGCTGGGACGAAAGACCAACAACACCATCGATGCGCTCAACCGCATCAAGCAGATCGAGCAGCCGATAACCAACGGCGCACGTCCGACGATTAAGCTGGATTACGATGGCATCGACCAGTTGAAGACGGTGACCGATCCGCGCAACCTGAAGACACGCTATGCCGTCGATGGCCTTGGCAATCAATCCGAGCTGGTCAGCCTCGACACAGGGCTGACCAAGTCGACCTATGATGCCGCCGGCAACCTGAAAACGCGCATCGACGGACGGGGTAAAACGAATACCTACGGCTACGACGCCCTCAACCGCCTAATCCGCATCGACTACACCGGTACGGTCAGCACGACCTTCGAATACGATGGCGGGGCTACGCCAGTCTCGAACGCGATCGGCAAAATCAGCCGGATGACAGATGAATCGGGCAATACCAGTTATACCTACGACGAATTTGGACGGCTGGCCGCCAAAACCCAGAATACGGTTGGAGGTGTCTACAACACGACCCATAAGCTCAGCTACGCCTACAATGCCAGTGGACAGTTAGCCAGCATGACCTACCCGAGCGGTAACAGGGTGAATTATGCCTACAACGCTGCCGGGCGAGTCACCAGCATTGTGCTAAATCCCGTTCAAGCCAGCGGTACCGGAACAAACACGGGCAGCAGCATCGTTTTGCTGAACAATATTACCTATGCACCGTTCGGCGGGCCGACGGGTTGGACGTGGGGCAACAACGTAACGGTAAACCAGTACGCGCATCAGCGTACCTATGACCTCACTGGCCGCACCAGCAGTTATAGCTTGGGAAGCCCTTCGGCTAACGGTATTGTGCGTACGGTCATTTACGATGCCGCCAACCGCATCAAAGGCTATACGCATACGGGCACCGGCACGGTGCCCAGTCCCGCCAGCCTGAACCAAACCTTCGGCTACGATGAACTCGATCGCCTGACCAGCTACAGCGGTAACGGCACTTCACAGACCTACGCCTACGATGCCAGCGGCAATCGCATCAAGGCGGGGTTCGGGGCGAACAGCTACACCAACACCATCGATCCTGCCAGTAACAAGCTGACTGCTACAACAGGTCCTGTTCCGGCCAAAGCCAACAAGTATGATGGCGCCGGAAATCTGACTGGCGATGGCACCCTTGTCGTGACCTACAGCGGACGAGGACGCCCATACAGCATCCAGAATGGAGCGATGACCATCTATCAGCTCTTCAATGGACTCGACCAGCGTGTCTTTCAAGGTTACGCTGGCGGGGTGTTCGTCTATGACGAGCAAGGGCAATTGGTGGGGGAGTACACTTACACCGATGGCAAGGCGACCCGCGAGACAGTGTATCTGGGCAATATGCCGGTGGCAGTACTGACGCAAACCGTCACGGGTACGGCACCTACGCAAAGCATCGCGATCAATGTTTCTCATGTGCATACGGATCATTTGGGAACCCCCCGGATGATTACACGCTCGACCGACAATAAGATTGTTTGGCGATGGGATCATGGCGATCCGTTTGGCTTGACGCCCCCGAACGAGAATCCAAGCGGTACTGGTATATTTACTTTTAATATGCGTATGCCAGGTCAATATTATGACAAGAATACAAATTTTTTCTACAACTACCACAGGGATTACGATCCGCAAACCGGGCGGTACATCCAAAGCGATCCCATCGGCCTTGCTGGTGGGGTCAATACGTACGCCTATGTTGGTGGAAATCCGCTAAGTTACATCGATCCATGGGGTCTTGCGAGCAAAAGTACTCCTGAGATGGCTCTTGAACGAGCGGTGATTGAAGGTGATATTGCAGAAGTCGAGACAATTCTCGAAGCCTCGGGACTGCAGAGCAGTACGGCCTTGCGCGAGGCTGCAGCAAACGCAAATAAAATTACGCACATTTTTGGCAAAGCCATGCATAATATGAACCCGCTAATTAAAGCGTGCGGCTCTAAAGGTAAGGCGGTGCAAGCTATTCAGGCCGCAGCGAGGGCTAAAGCGAACCCTAATTATTTGCTGATGCAGGAGTTTGTCGTAGTGGTAAATGGTGTACAGCTTACCGTTCGAGGCCAAATGGCTAATGGTGTCTTTCGACTCGCTACAGCGTTCATACCACGATGATACCTATGACCTCGTTGGAGCGCAGCGTACTTATAAGAATGATTCTTGAAGAAATAAAAGATCCGGAGCGCGCTCGTTTTCTTGTGCAAAAAATGCGCCCCAAGGGCCGGACACTCAGTCCTGATGTGCTTGATGTGCATCGCTGTGCTGGGTTCTATCTTGATTTATATGAATGCGATCTTAAAGAAATTGCGCCTGAAAAATCGCGTTTAAATGCCCAAGCTGCTCATTCGAGTCTGTCCGTTGGTGCAGATTTCATATTATTTAGATATTCGTCTGAAGGGCCAGTTCTAGAAGCGAGCTTTTTTGGTGAGTCAGTAGCGATTGACCAACTGCTTTCAGTGGATCATGGGTTCATTTTAAAGTAATAGGCGCTGCTGTGGACATTACGCTAGGCTGAGGGTTAGTGCTGACAAATGGGCGCGGACTGAATAGTCCGTAGCCTGTTGGTATGCTATCCGGTGACTGTTCAGCCGCTATGCAAGAGCCCGGATAGGATTGCCCGCAAACGCGCGCTGTAGCACGGCGAGCATGTTGTGGTCCTGTTTGCGCAGCGTGTCGAGGCAAGAACGAATGACGCAGAAAGGTTCTGTCGCATTAGCGAACGTCGACGGGGCAATCATGTAAACTGCGGCGCCCGAACTCAGGACGAATCGACATGCTCAACTTCAAAGGGATGCGCTTTCCGATCGACGTTATCCTGGTCTGCATCCGATGGTATGTGGCCTATCCGCTGAGCTACCGGCACCTCGAAGAGATGATGGAAGAGCGCGGCGTGTCGATCGACCATTCGTCGATCAACCGTTGGGCGATTCGTTTCCTGCCACTCATCGAGAAGATGGCCCGGAAACACAAGCGCCCGGTCGGCGGCAGTTGGCGTATGGATGAGACGTACGTCAAGGTCAAGGGCGTCTGGAAATACCTCTATCGCGCTGTCGACAAGCAGGGAAAGACCGTCGACTTTCTGCTGACCCCGAAGCGCGACATGGCTGCCGCGAAGCGCTTCTTCGACAAGGCCATGAGAGCGAACGGCGATCCGGACAAGGTCGCGATGGACAAGAGCGGTGCCAACAAGGCGGCGATCGATGCGATCAACGCCGGCCGCGATGTGCCGATCCTGGTGCGCCAAGTTAAATACCTAAACAACATCGTCGAGCAGGACCATCGCGCCATCAAACGGGTGACCAGGCCGATGCTCAACTTCAAATCGTTCCGGTCTGCCGGCTCCGTGATCGCTGGCATCGAGCTGATGCATATGATCCGGAAGAGCCAGTTGGCCGTCGATGACGCTTCGCCCATGTCATTCGCCGACAAGTTCTATGCGTTGGCAGGACAAGTCCGTCCAGTGTAAGCAGGGGGCATGCTCAACATGAAAAAATTCGTGCTGGGCTCAACAACGCGACAGAACCGCCTGGCCGCGATTCGGCGAAGGTGAACGGTGCCGAAATATTTCGGCGATGTCGCCAGAGTCACGTACGGATGCGCGCATGGTGAGCATGGTCAACGATCTACTTTCTTTGCCGCAGCAAAGCCGGAGCTGGTCCGGGGGTTAATAGACGTGCTGATGGACGCATAAGCGTTCATGCAAGACGGGGCCTGAAATTGTAGACCTGCTCTGGCATCACCTTGATATCCTGTCCGATCATGCCGAAAGTTCGTGAACGCGTGATTAGTTCCCTAGTGTGGTGTTGAAACCGTCAGTATTGCACACACGCATTAATTTCGATATTTCATTGCTACTTTAACCTTTATGTGTCCTGTAATATATAGAATCTTTGCTCGATTTTTTGTATTTATTTAGCGTGACTGTTGCAAACCTCTCTACAAATTCGTAGTAAAGAAGATACAGGCGATATGAGCTATATCAATAGTGGGGCATTTGGCTAGCGTAGACTGATATTCTCAATCCTTACTTTTAAGGACGGTCTATGAATAAAAAGGATGCCGCGAATAGTGCCCGGGCCCAGTTTTCATTGCGTCTTTCAGATGAGATACAGAAGACATATCAGCTAAAAGGGGCAACTGCATTAGCTCGTCAATTTAATCATAATTTTCCACACTTACATATTACGTCTCATGCCGCGCGTAAGTGGTTGGTTGGTGAGTCGATTCCAACCCAAGAAAAGATTATCGCGTTGGCGCAATGGCTTGAGGTAGATCCGTGGTGGCTGCGTTACGGTTCTAGGGAAACCTATACAAGTGGGGGTTCTGACTCAGACGAAGCCATTTTGGTAAGGGATGTATTAATACTGAAAGCGCATGAACGTGGAATTTTACGGGCATTTCTTGACGTGCTGCTTAAGAGGGTGTGATCGGGAAAATTCCCCTGGTGAGCATGGTACTGAGGTCGGCAACACGCGCAGAGGATTTATACTATAGTTTTAGTCTCAAATTCTCTTGTATGAAGACATTTTCCGATGCGGACGAGTCATCCCTTTTTGGGCAACGTTTAGTTAGTGCACTTCAAAAAGCAGAGCTCAGTTGCTCTCCTGCGCAGGTTGCGCATGGCTTTAATCTTCGAGGCGATGGAGCGAGAATTACGTCGCATGCAGCACGCAAATGGTTGCTAGGCCATGCTATACCTACCCAAGGCAAGATCCAGGTTTTAGCAGATTGGACAGGTGTAAACGCGGCGTGGTTGCGATTTGGCGAGGGTGAACGCCACCGGCCTATGTCGTCTCTTATAGCAGATGCCGCTATGGATCCGTGCATGGCAAGCATGGTCAACGATCTACGATCATTGCCGGCGGAAGCCCAGGTACTCGTACGGGGATTTATCAATGTGTTGCTGGAGTCAAAACGGCATCTTCGTGACGTCAACACATAGATTTTCGGCTCTGCGCGGCGCCGTATCGATGAGCGATAACGTTCGTTTGCCGGTCAACGCGTGATTATTGCCCTAATCACGCGTTGGTGAACCCCGCCATATCTCGGGCAAACCGCGCTACACTTGCTGCAGAAGAAAGGTACTACGTTGCTTTTTCTCCGATAATTCATATCGTATCATTTCATTCATATCATATCGTATCATTACGAACGGGGAACAAGCAATGGGTAGAGAAGCGAGCATCACACTGGCCCAGGTAGCCGCCATCGCGGACGCGATGGTTGCGGCCGGAAGCACCCCGGCTTTGCGCACTGTGCGCGAGCGACTGGGAAACATGGGGAGCTTGGGCACCATCAGCAAGCTGTTGCAGCAATGGCGCGCGGATCGGGAAAAGAAGATCGCCAGCGCATTGACCTTGCCGGCGGGAGTGCAGCGCGCCATTCTGGAATTTATGGGACAGGAACTGTCCAGCGCGAAAGCGGCGCTGGAAACGGAACTGGCCGAACAACAGCAAGAGGCGGCTGATCTCGCCACCGAGAATGAGCGCCAGGCTGCAGAGATCGAGGGCCAGGTCGACGCGCTGACAGCGCTCCAGGTAGAACTGGCTACCGTGCAGGGCAAAGCCGGTCAATTGGAACTCGACTGGCAGGCCGGCCAGGTCGAAATGGATCGCGAGCGCAAGGCGGCCGAGTCGGCGCGAACCGAACTGGCCAAGGCCCAGTTGCGCCTTGAGGCGATGCCGCGGCTGGAAGCAGATCTGGTCGCGGCGCGCGAGGAACTGGCCGTCGAACGCACGGCCCGCGTGGCGGCCGAGCAAGCCGCGGCGGTCACCGTGGCCAAGTTCGATGCAAGCGAGCGTCGCGCCGGCGAGATCGAGGCGCGCGAGCTGGCAGCTGTTACCCACATTGCCGAACTGGAGCGGATGGCGCAGCAAGCGACGCGCGAGCTGGCATCGGCCAACATGGCTGTACAGGCCAGCCAGGCGCGCTTGGAAAGCGCAGCACGCGAGTTGGAGCAGGCACGCGCTCTGGTGACCACCGCGCGCAATGAGTCCAAGCGCGCCAGCGAGGAAGCGGCCGAGCTGCGCGGCCAGATGCGTGCCGATACGCTCGCCGCTCAGGATGGCGCCAAGCGCGCCGGCGAGAACCGCGAACCTGACGAGCCTCGCGCAAAGACCCCACCGTCCAAAAAATAGGCTCCTATGTCGATCCCCTTGCCCGCCCCCGCGCAGGGGAGTGACATCGAATCTGTCTTACCGGTGCTAGCGCCACATCGGCCGCTCGCCGCCGGCGGCGCACCTCCCCTCCCCTCCGGGTCTCTGACCCGCGCCGCCGACGACGAAGAGCTGATTGCGCTTTGGCTGCGCCGGCCGAACCTGTCGCCACGCACCGTACGCAACTGCCGCAAGGAGGCCGACCGCTTTTTGTTCTGGATACGCGTTCACGGCAAGCAGCTCGCCGACGTGCGCTACGAGGACCTGCTGGCCTTCGCCGCGTTCATCTCCGATCCGCAGCCGGCCGACCAGTGGATCGCCACCACGCGCTTTGCACGCGCTGACCCTCGCTGGCGACCCTTTTGCGCCCCACTGGCCGACGTCTCCCAGCTGCAGGCGCTGACCGTCATCAAGAGCCTGTTCCGCTGGGCTTGCGCCGCCGAGTATTTGCAGGCGAACCCGGCCCAGCTGCTTACCGGCATGCGCGCGGTCGGCAGCGAAGCCATCGAGCGCCACCTGCCCCCGGCCGCGATCTCGCTGCTGCTCGAAGCGGCCGACGTCCTGCAGGACGCTACGCCAGGCGCCGCCCTGCGGCGCGCCCGCGCGCGCTTCCTGGTGCAAGCCTACTACCTCACGGCCGCGCGCCTGAATGAACTCGTCGGCGCGGACATGCGCAGTATCCGGCGCGACGACAGCGGAGCATGGTGGCTGCATGTCCTGGGTAAGGGTAGTAGGCGCGGAAAAGTCCCTGTCCCACCATCCTTGCTCGCCGAATTCCGCCAGTACCGGCAAGCGTTCGGCCTGGCCGCGCTGCCGGCGCCAGGCGAGACGATATCGCTCGTGCTGGCGAGCCGCGGCCCCCAGCGCGGCGCCAGCCATTACGCCGTCGCCGCCGCGCTCAAGGCCGTGATCCGCCGTGCGCATGCCCTTGCCCTGGAAGCCGACATGCCCGAGATCGCCGTTCGCCTGGCGAACGCGTCGACGCACTGGCTGCGGCATTCCTCGCTGACGCACCAGGCCAACGGTGGCGTGCCGCTTAAGACCGTTCAGCATAATGCCCGCCATGCCTCGATCAAGACCACCGGGCGGTATCTGCACAAGGACGATGTCGAGCGCCATGCCGAAACGATTGCTGCGATCACGATCCATCCTTCGTCCCGGAATTAATCGCCGATCATGGTCGCGAGCTGGGCTGTGACGTCTGGGCTGCGACATGAATCATTCGATCACCTCCACCAAATTGCCATTCGCAATTCCCTTGTATAGCCCCTGCATCTGCGTCCCAGCATACAGCTCGCAATTTCCATCACGGCTAACTTCGGCAGTGCCATCGAAGAAGCGCACGCGGATACCATTGCTGACGTGGTAGTAGCGCTTGAAGCGGCAATGCGCGGCGATTGCTGCGAGTGCCTTGGCAGGATCAGTGTCGCCATTGCGGCGCTCCTGGGCGGCCTTGCCTGCGTAATCGACCTTCTTCGGGTTCACCAGCATGGCATGCAAGTAGCGATAGCACCTGACTGCATTGGTGCCGATTTTTTCGAGGTAGGGCTTGGCGATGAGGTACACGTCTTCGAGCTTGTAGTCGGCACGCCGGGCGACGCCCAGTAGCTTGCAAACGCCTGTTGCGCTGATGCCAGTTTCTTCCGGAATCTTGGTGACGGTCGGTGGTAAGGTTGGGGGTTGCCCTTCTCGATTTTTGATCGAGATCTCCTGTAGATCTTTTTTTAAACTAAGATCAACGTATATAGCACCGTCGGACATTTGTGTCTCCTGGGCAGGCGCCGGGCTCGGCTTGCACTTGGTAGGCAAGGCAATCAACTCGCATAAAGCAGGCGTGAATACGTACCGTTTCGACTCAAATACTCCGTACTCTGATCGCCCATCGCTCATTGGGTGTACCCAATCGAATTCGGCAAACTTACGCAAGGACCTTTGAACTGTCTTTTCACAGAGCTTGGCTTCCTCGGCCATTCGGTCCACTCGCGCCCGAATCGTGGCCATCCCGTTGACAGAAGATGCACGGGTAACTAATGTTTTTAGTACCTTCAAGGCACCCTTGGTTAACGCTCTAAATGTAGGGTGAGTTTCAACCCTTATCAAGGCGGTCTGGATAGCAGTTGGAAGGTGAAGGTAAGGCTTTACAACATCATCTAAGGTAATCGTAAGCACGAGCGTTCTCCGAGGGTCAAAAGACCCACAAATGGTTTGACGTCGTATTACAAGCGGACTAAGATGAAGTTCTCACGCACCATCTCGTCACTTGAATACGTTGTAGTAGTCCATAAAGCAAAAACCCCAGCCTGCGGGCCGGGGTTTTTTACTTTGTGAGGGCTATGTGTTCATAGCGCCACCTCCTGGGAATTCAAAAATTCCAAATTATTCCTCAGGAATATTTTATAACTCATTGATTTTAAAGGTAAATCCACTTTACTCATCGTCCATTGCAGCTGTAGAAGCTTTTGCATTGGCCTTACTCTGGAAATACTCAACCATTTGCGCTAGTTCTTCTACAGGATCAAGCTCCAACGCGCTCACGCGCAGCGTAATAACACGACCCTCTAGCTTAGCCGTGTAGAGCTGACGATTTGCTGGGTCCGTAATCACCTTCGGCTTCCCATTGTCCGTGCGTGCCTTTTCCTGCCCTTTGGTACGCGCATGTACCATCTGCGCTACCCATCCGCGTACTGACTTTTCAGGCGCATCTTGCTCTTTGATCCTTTCTACAGCTTTCACGACTAAGTCGATTTCACCAGGCAATTCCTCGACAAGTTCATGGATCGTCTTAGCTGTGCCCATAGTGATCAGATCGGGCTTGGCGTCGAGCATTTTAAGGATAGGGGGAGGCAATGTGAGCATGGCAAGGCGTTTGGACACAGAGCTTTGTTTCGTAGCAAACATGTGTGCTAGGTCGTCTTGGGTTCGTGCATACCCCTTTTCTTTAGCGCGGGCGTACAGCTTTGCCTTCGCATAGTCGCTATTTTCCTTACGTCCTTCGTTGTGGACCATCAGGCCCTTCTCAGCAGCGGCATCGTCTAATTTAACGATTCGCGCCAGAATTTCCGTCCAGCCCATCGACCTGGCGGCTCTGATCCGCCGGTGGCCCGCAATCAACTCGAAGCGTCCATTCATCCATCGAACTACAATAGGCTCTTGTTGACCAGTCTTCGCCATTGTGTGCGCTAACTCATCAATACTCTCTGCATCGTAACGGCCCTTGGCGTCCTCTTCCGTCTGGAAAGGACTGTCAACAACGAGATCCACACCAATATAGTGCAGTTCGTCGGTTACAAGTTCCCACTGTATAGGGGCGCCGGAGTCTGCAACGTTGGGGGAAAGTCGTGGTGGCATTTCTTCCCGCGTGACTGAATCTGGAGAGGAGGGCGGCGCATCAAAGGCATGAGAAACTTTCACGCCTTCCTTAGCAAAAATTTTCCCACTGGAAATTAATCCTGATACCTTGAGGCCTGGTCTTGAATTGCTCATACCGGAGCTCCGGAGGCAGTAGTCCGATAGTCCAACCGAATATCATAGCGTTTGATAAGTGACTTTGTCAGGTCAATAATGTCTCGCGCGCCGACAGAGTTCGGCTCCTTTTCCAACACCGTACCGTTTGTAATCGTATTGTTTGGATCAGCTTCGCGTAGAAACCCCACAAAATCCCGCACGATGACGTCGTTGATTCGGCTGGGATATTGAGCAAGGAGCGTAGCAAGCATTTCGTTGTGCGGCTTCTTCGTCTGATTATATTTATTCACGACAATATGCACTTCGAGATTGGCATCTCGATTTTTGAATGCTGAGTTGATTTCATGTACGTTCGATGCCAGCACATCCATAGCGGCTATTGAATGAGGCTCAGGAGTGACAACCGCTAAGAGCAGCTTGCATGCCAACATAAAAGTGGTGGCCAGTAAAGACGATCCTGGGGCTGAGTCAACGATGATGACGTCGTACTGACTGAAGAAGCTAGCCTCTTGTTCGAGAAGGCGGACAAAAGCTTGTTCACGGTTCAAGGTGCCCATGAGCCATGAGTCGTTTGCCATCGTGATGTCCGCAGGAATCAGATCGAGCATTCCTCCGTCATAGATTGGCCGCACCGCATCTTGAATTTCTGTCGTGACATTATTCGAGGCGCGTTTCATCAGGTCGCCAACATGAGTAATGTCTTCAGTGAGCGGGTTGATGCCGAACAGCCCGGTGAGTGTTCCTTGAGGGTCACCGTCGATTAGCAGAACCTTGTAGCCAGACAGAGCAAGGCATGTAGCGGTATTCCCAGCGATAGTAGTTTTACCGACGCCACCTTTCGCTGTACGGTCTACAATCAGAGGCGGTTGCTTCAGCGGGCGGGGGAGATCAAGAGGAATATCCAACAATTTCATGCGGATTTCACGAATTTGCCGCGCACTGTAAAGTGCGTGTACGTTGTCGCCCGCATCACGAAATTTGGATCGGAACATCTTCGCTGTTCCGTTAAAGCCGGTAAGTTCAAGCGCGAACTTTGCCTTTACGCCCTGAAACTCCCTAGTGATCATTGCCATGCTATGCCCGAGATTAAATAGTGTCTCGGATCATAGCGTTAACATTGGACGTTTAAAAGAGGAATTTTCTAACAAACGTCCGTGATGCAAGATGAGGCTGGTTATCTTCAAACTGGCCGTTGCAAAATTGAGCAGACTATGTTTCATTTCGATTGCGGTCTGGAGGTTTGTCGTGCCATTCGCCGGCTCCACCATCGCACCCTGTGACACCCAGCGTTGCGGGCCAGCGTATTGACGCGGCCAGCATCCTCGTCGAGCAGCCGCATCGTCACAGCGATCGCCGCGGCAAAGGCGATCACGCCCTCTTTGAAAAGCGGTAGATCGTATTTTCCCTGGATGTCGCGTGTGCGTTGGCCAGGTCAAGGATTGCCGCCGGCGTCAACGGACCCCGCTTCGGTCGCGCCGTCATGCCCGCGCCTCGGCCGGCGCTGGGTCGCCCGTGTCTCGCTTTGCGATTCCTTCGTTCAGCAGCTGGTCGACCGCATTGAGCCAGGTTGTGCCACTCGGGAACTTGCGGATGATCGCCCGCGTACCCTTGGTGCGCACCACCAGGTGCGGCTTGTTCTCGCTGTCGGCCGGCGCCCACAGTACCGACATCGCCCACTCAAGGCGTTCGGCGTTCTGCTCCTGCGCATGCAAGACAACCCGAATCTGGTCCAGTGCAGTGAGGGGATTGAATGCTATGTTCGGTCCGATGCCGGCCATGGCGGCGACGCGGTCGCAGATCAACTCAAGGTAATGTTCGGCGGTTGTTTTGCTGACCTTGGCCAGCTGGCCGCGAATGCTGCCGACACATGCCTCGGCCTGTGCTTCATTGATGCCGTCCGTTGATGCAATTGCCTCGACCAGAATGCTGGCCGCGCGGTCCATTATGGTCTGTTGGATCGCGACGCGTTCACTTAGCGCGGCGATGTGGTCGGCGGCCGCGTCGGCAGTCGGATCATTGGCGAGGCGCAGTCGCGCGATCAAGTCGTTCATGTCGTGGTGTGTAAAGGTCGAGATAGTTGGCGATGGTGGTGCCGAGATCCTTACGGTAGCCGCCCAGGGTGAGGGCGGTCATTGCATAGCCGTCGTTGCCGACGATAGCAAGCAGCTCGCGCAGGATCTGTGCGCCATCAGGAAAATTCGCGCACGCCACGCAATGGGCGGCGTGGCGGC
>NZ_WHJF01000135.1:0-15414 GCF_011682185.1 Massilia genomosp. 1 | reverse complement strand
GACGACGGTACACCTCAATCCCGAAAAAAGTGTCACGGAAGCCGTCACCAAAAAGGAGAAAAATCAAGCACTCAAAAAAGCAGCGTAAAAATCGTATTTAGGCGACAACTAGCTTGCAAATTTCCGCCAGCAGCCACATGGCCTGGTTGCCCTGCGCACCCACCGCCTTGACGCCCGGCCAGCCGATGTCGGCAAGGATGGCTTTGATCTTCGGCTCGTGCTGCGCGTCGAGCGCGATCATCTCGGCCCTGATCGATTCCGAATCGCGTGCGGCGTCCTGGCGCCGCCGCACTTCCTGGTCGCGCTCCACCATCGCCAGCAGTTCTGCCGCGATGTGCGGGTGCGTACCTTGCGGCTGCTGCTGCTGCTGCTGCTGCTGCTGCGCCACCGGCGCTGGGCCAGCCTGACCCGCCGCTTCGCCCGCGCAGACTGCCGATGCGGCCAGCATCATGCCGATTGCAAACATCCATTGACGCATGCTTTCTCCTTCACAGTGGGAGGCCGGCGCGATCGCGAAACGCTTTTCGCCGTGCCGGCGTCACTATACCGCTTTCACGAAACGCGTTTCGCCGCCGCTGCTGCCAGATCGCCCGTTTGCCCCTCACGCACGCTGGCACAGCCCTTGCAATGGATAGAGCAGGACGCGCGGCAGCATCACCTTTCTTCCCCGCGCATCCGGCACAGATGAAAGGGGCCGCCCGTGAACCGTCGCTTGCTTGAATACAGTCCGGTGTTCGACATCTTCACCCATCCCGCGCCGCGCGCGCAGGAGGACGAGGCCGGCCCGCTCTCGGACGACAGCGCCGACCTGGCGCTGGCCGCCGAACTGCTCGAAGCGGCCGTACCGGCCGACCTGCGCCGCGTGCTAAGCCGCGCCATCGCCGGCGCCGGCGTGCTCGGCGCGCGCGTGGCCCGCTCGCCCATGGGCCCCTTGCTGGTCGCCGAACTGCTGCGCGCCGTGCAACCGATCCTGTCTCCGCAGCGCCGCCTTGCGCGTGGCGCCAGCGCAAAAACGGTGAGCATCAACCTCGGTGCGCGCATGTTCGGCCTCGAACTCGAAGGCCTCAGCCCCGAGGACAAGGAATTCATCCTGGCGCGCCAGCTGGTGCGCCTGGCCGACCAAGCCGCGCGCCACGCCGGCCGTGCGGGCGAGCATGGCCACCCATCGCCGCGCTCCGCGCGCGCCGCCGTGCAGGCCGCCGCGCGCCAGGTCGCACCGGGCTTGCTGCCGCATGTGCATGCGCGCCCGGCCACGCAGGGCCGCTGGAGCCGCCAGGCGGGCCGGCTGATTCTTCACGATTGCTGATCCGGACGGATGGTCCATCCGGGCGCTGTGTTGTTTCACTTCGTTGTTTCACCTTGTTGTTTTACTTTGTTCTTTCATTTTTCTAGAGGAGCGCATCATGCATGACATCGACCGCACGACCATGGAATATGGCCAGGAAACCTCCAGCTTCGAGGGCGAACAGTTCGAATTCGGCCAGGGCGAGTGGAGTGGCGAGGCCAGCCTGAACGAACAGCAGGAAGCCGAATTCGCGCAGGAACTGCTGAACGTGAACAGCGAAGCGGAGCTCGACCAGTTCCTGGGCGACTTCATCCGCAAGGTCGGCTCGGCCGCCGGCCGCGTGATCCGCTCGCCGATCGGGCAAGCCGTCGGCGGCGTGCTCAAAGGCGTGGCCAAAAAAGCGCTGCCGCTGGCCGGCGGCGCCATCGGCGGCTACTTCGGCGGCCCGCTGGGCGCCAAGATCGGCAGCGGCCTGGCCTCGGCGGCCGGCGGCGCGCTTGGCCTGGAAGGTGAAATGAGCGGCGAAGACCGCGAGTACGAAGGCGCGCGCCAGTTCGTGCGCCTGGCCGCCGACACGGTGCAGAAGGCGTCGCAGGCGAGCGGCTCGGGCGACCCGCGCGCGATTGCCCAGAATGCGGCCATGGCGGCGGCGCGCCAGCATGCGCCAGGACTGCTCAAACGCGGCGCCTCGGGCGGCTGCGGCAGCTGCGGCGGCGGGGCAGGGCTGGGCGCCAGCGGCATGGCGGCGGGCGGCGGCGTGTCGGCGGGCGGGGGCCGTGGCGCCAGCGGACGCTGGAGCCGCCAGGGCAACAAGATCGTCATCTACGGCGCCTGACCGTCATGAGCCCGTATGCCGCGTCGCTGCTCGAACAGGAGGCGCGCTCCCTGCAAACCAGGCTGGCGCGGGTCCGCCCCTTTGCCCTGATCGAGCCCATGGTGCCGGCCGCCGCGCTGCTGCCGTCGGCCCAGTCGGCGCTCGAGCGCTACCTGGTCACGGGGCGGCGCGAGCTGCAGGCGCTGGTGGCGGCCTTCCAGCACTGGCTGGCCGGCGCGCGCGCGAGCGCCACGGCGGCCGAGGCCCAGCGCCGCTTTACCTTCCTGCGCCTGAAGTTCAACGCTACCCTGACCCAGTTCGACCTGTTCAACGACGTCATCACCCAGCGCAGCGAGCACGAAAACGGGGTGTGGCTGTCGGGCCTGGACGCGGTCGCGGCCGACGCCCTGGCGCTGCCCGGCAACTACTACCGCCTGCCGCCCGTGGTCTGCTACCTGGACCGGGGGCCGGGCGCGGCGATCCGGCGCGCGCGCACCCGCCTGCCGGGCGGCGGCGAGAACCCGGTGGCGGTGGTGCGGGTGCCGCGCGAACGCATGATCGGCAGCGGCATCGCCTCCTCCCTCATCCACGAGGTCGGGCACCAGGGCGCGGCCCTGCTCGACCTGGTCAATTCGCTGCGCCCGCAATTGCAGGCGATGCAGCAAAGCGACGCCGACCAGCGCGAGGTGTGGCAGTGGTGGGAACGCTGGATCTCCGAGATCGTGGCCGACTTCTGGTCGGTGGCGCGGGTCGGCGTGGTCTCGACCCTGGGCCTGATCGGCGTGGTCAGCCTGCCGCGCGTGTTCGTGTTTCGCTTAAGCCCGGACGACCCGCATCCGATTCCGTGGATCCGCGTGATGCTCAGTTGCGCGATGGGGCAGGCCCTGTATCCGCATCCGCAATGGGAGCGCCTGGCCGCGGTGTGGCACGACTACTACCCGAGCGCGACCCTGGCGCCGGAGACGGTCGATCTCTTGGCGCGGCTGCGGCGCTGCATGCCGGCGTTCGTGCGGCTGCTGATCCGGCACCGGCCCCCCGCACTGCGCGGCAAGACCCTGCCCGAGGTGCTCGACGTGGCGTCGCGCCAGCCGGCCGCCCTGTTATCGCTGTACCGGCGCTGGGAGAACGCGCCCGCGCAGATGTACCGCGCCGCGCCATCGCTGGTGTTCGCGGTGCTGGGCCAGGCGCGCGCCGATGGCCTGGTCGGGCCGGAAGACGAAAACGTCCTGCTGGCCAAACTGCTGACGCACTGGGCGCTGCGCAGCACGCTCGACACGAGCTTCCTGTGCGCCTCGCTGGACGCGCGAGCGCCGGCGCCTGCCCGGGCACCTTTGACTTTCCATTGAGGAGAATGACATGAGCAGCAAGAACAATCTGAAGGACGCCCGTAGCGGGTCGCTCGAGGTGACCGTGCATGAGGCCCAGACCGGCGCGCCGGTGTCGAATGGCGCCATCAGCGTGTACCGCCACCCGGCCGGCATCGACAGTTTCGAGGCGGCCCGCTGGACGCCGTCGTGCGACGCCCTGGAATCGAGCGCCGTTACCGGCAGCGCGGGCGAGGCTACGGTGGCCAACCTGGCGCCAGGCAGCTACGTGGTCGTCTACGAGCACTACCCGCTGACCGAGCCGCGCTGCGTGAAGGTCGATGGCGGCTGCCGCGCCGTGGTCTGCTTCCAGCTGGCGCTGGAACTGCGCGCCGAACTGAGTTACCAAACGGTCGATTGCCAGGCCAATACCTGCAGCGTGGCGCGCGTGGCCGACCGGGTGGTGGCGACGATCCATTTTTCCGGCAACCAGTCCGACCTCAAGCCGCATGTGCGGGTGCTGCCCACGCCCGGATGGACCGCACGCGAGGACGATCCGTACGTGCTCTCGCGCGTGGTGCGCCACGCCGGGCCGCAGCAGTTCGAGGCGGTGCTGGCGTTCGAACGCAGGCCCCCGGCGGCCGCGCTGGCGCCCGGCATCAACCTGGCGCCAGTGGGCGCGCCGGCCACGATCGGCATCCGCCAGGGCTTTGTTGCCGACGAGCGCACGCCGAGCCCGATCTCGGGCAATATCGGCGTGTCGATGACGCGCACCGAGACCGAGCCGACCGACGACCTGCCGCTGTGGACCCTGATCCGCAACAGCACCGATGCGATGTCGTTTACGAATTACCTGAACTTCATGGATGCGCTGTTCTGCACCCCGGCCAACCGTACTGCCGCCTTCGACGCAAAAAGCCAGCTGTTCGAGCAGTTGCGCCAGCGCCGCGCGCTGCCCTTCAACGATTCGGAAGCCTACCGCGTGCTCAAGGTGGCGACCGAAGCGTTCGTGATGGTCAACTGCGGGGTCCTGAGCCAACCGAACATGTTCAATCCCGTCGAAGACCAGGCCTACCTCGACCGGCGCGATATTCCGGCCACGCGCGACCTGGAAACCACCTTCAACGCCGACTACCTCGAAACCACGGTGGACGGCACCAAGGTGCTGCCGTACCTGGCGATCATCCGGCGCAAGCTGCCCGACGTGCCGATCCACCTGCTGCGCGGGATCGAGGGCGAAGCCGATATGTGCTTCGGCATCGTCCAGCAAAAGCTGGCCAATCCCTGCCTGCTGGAGCTGATCTGGTCCTACTGGCACGAAGAGGGCATGCTGGTGCAGACCATGAACGCGATCACCCAGCGCTTCCAGAACCTGCGCGCGCCGGGCCGCGACGACCCGCTGGCGAATCTCGAAATCGACCCGCTGCGCCCCCTGAACAACCTGATCTGGGGTTACACGCAGGATGAACAGCATCGCCTCACCGTGGTGCGGCGCAATTACGAGTACGACCACCATTACGGCGTGCGGCTCGACGGCAAGGCAGTCCAGCATTTCCGCCCGGCCGACACGCGCTCGAAATTCCTCGAAGCGTTTCACTACCTGCTGCGCCTGTGCACCGCCTTCTATCGCCAGGACGACGACACCACCGTCAAGGCCGACGCCTTCCCGGTGCTCAATGGCCTCAAGGAGGTGCATCTGATCCTGTCGCAGGGCGCGCACAACCAGTTCGGCGACCTGCCATCGACGGCGCGCATCGAAATGCTGATGCAGCAGTGGATGCTGGCGCGGCCCGAGTTCCGCGAGTTCCTTCCGACCCGCATCATGGTCGCCTATCCCGAACCGTGGATGGACCGGGTCGACGCCATGAAAAAGCTGAAGGGATGGTCCGATACCAGCGTGATGCACTTCCGCAGCCTGGCCATGTTCGGCGAACAGGTGCTGCTGTCGGTGCGCTACGGCGCCTGGAGCGATATCTACGAGCCGACCCAGGCCTTCAACTGGGCGCGCTTCTGGCGTCCGCAGATCCAGGGCTACATCCACGCCTACCGCGCCGCCACCGGGGTCGACCTGACGGTCGATGCGCGCGATCCGAAAGCGGAAGGCACCTTGCCCTCGGTCCTGCTGCGCCGCCGCCTGGAGCAGCAAGCGCGGATGGCGTAGGCCATGCTCGACTTTTCCAGCGCCCTGTATCTCGGCATGCGCCATCCCAGCGCGGACCTGGGCGGCTGGGACGCGCTGACCCTGGGGCGGCCGGCGGCCAGCATGGAGCCGCCCGGCGCCGCGCGGCTGGCGCAAGCGCTGGCGCTGCTGTGCGGCTGCCAGGCGGCGACCCTGCTGCCATCGACCTTGCACCTGTTCTGCGACCTGTTCGACCTGCTGGCGCGGGAACCGCTGGCGATCCTGGTCGATGGCGCCAGCTATCCGGTCGCGCGCACCGGCGCCGAACGGGCGGCCGCGCGCGGCACGCCGCTGACGGTGTTCGCGCCGGCCGATGTGGACGGCGCGCGCAAGCTGGCGCACAGCGCGCGCAAGCAGGGACGGCGCCCATTGATTTTGGCCGACGGCTATTCGCCCGGCGCGCCCGGGCCAGCGCCGCTGGCCGCCTACGCGGCGTTGATGCGCGAGGCGGGTGGCTGGCT
The DNA here is from genome assembly GCF_011682185.1 of Massilia genomosp. 1. Classification (NCBI taxonomy): domain Bacteria; kingdom Pseudomonadati; phylum Pseudomonadota; class Betaproteobacteria; order Burkholderiales; family Oxalobacteraceae; genus Massilia; species Massilia genomosp. 1. Next base: position 9,371 of record NZ_WHJF01000135.1, on the reverse strand, counting down.
GGTGCTCGACGACACCCAGGTGGTCGGCCTGTTCGGCGCCGGCGGCGGCGGTTCGCTGCGCCGGCACGGCGTGCAAGGACCGCACGTGGTGGTCGGCAGTTCGCTCTCGAAAGCGTTCGGCGCGCCGCTGGCGGTGCTGTGCGCCAGCACGGAGCTGGTGCGCCGCTTCGGGCAATCGAGCCAGGCCCGCGTGCATTCGAGTCCGCCGTCGGTGGCGGCGATCCGGGCCGCGCTGGCGGCGCTGCGCCTCAACCGCACGCACGGCGACCAGTTGCGCTCGCGCCTGTGGCGGCGCGTGGACCAGTGGCGCCTTGGGGCGGCCAGGCATGGCATTGCGCTGCATGCGAGTGCGTTTCCGGTCCAGACGCTGGCGCTGCGGCGCGATATCGATGCCGATGCGCTGCACGCCTGCCTGCGCCGCGCCGGCGTCGATGCGGTGCTGCAGCGCGCGGGTGCGCGGGCCACGCTCAGTTTCATCGTCACGGCGCGCCACGCGCCGGACGACATCGAACGCGCACTGGCGCTGCTGGCGGCCTGCCTGCGCGCGCAGGCGACGACGGCCAGGCATACAAGGAGGGAATATGAATACGGAATTTGAGGTGATGGAATTCGAAATGGAACAGGAGCGCGGTGGCCGCCGTAGTGCGCCGGCGCGCGCGCCACGGCCGTCGCCGGGCCGTACCTGGCCGCGCGCGCCGCGCTGGCCGGCCTGGGGCGGCTGGCGCTATCCGGTGCTGGCGCCGTGGCCGGAACCGGCTCCATACGCCATCGAGGATGACGAACCGCAGGACGAACAGCCCACCAGCATCGCGCCCGCCCTGGCCAAGATGGCGGCCGCGCCAAGCTACACATCCTACGGTCCGCTGCGCGACGCGGTGGCGAAGGTGGGAGCGAACCTGGCGGGACTGTACCTGATCGAGTTCGATGGCCCGGCCGGCAAGCGTGCCTACAGCGGCCAGAGCGACAACGTGGGACGCCGCCTGCGCCAGCATCTGCTGTGCGCCACCATGCTCGGCCTCGACGTGGGCAAGCATCGGGTGTTCGTGGCGCCGGCGCCGTCGGCGGCCGCGCGGCGCAAGACCGAACAGGACCTGCATGCGCAGATGGGTGTCAAACCGCGCAAACCCGGCGATGCGCCGGGCGTGCTGACCAACCAGCGCAAGGAACTGGAGGCCGAGTTGCTCGGCGAGTTCTGGGGCTGACTTACTTTAACGTATGCAAACGCTTCATCAACCGAAGGAGATCGTCATGCAAGAATCAGGATGTGGTTGCGCCAAATGCCGCCAGGCGGCCGGCGAACTGGAAGTGCTCGAATTCGAAGCGCCGGGACCCTTCGGGGAGCAGGAAGAAATCGCGCTGGCGATGGAATTGATGTCGGTCGCCAGCGAGGAAGAACTCGAGCAGTTCCTCGGCAAGATGTTCAAGGGGATCTGGAAGGGCGTGAAAAAGGTCGGTTCCTTCATCGGCAAGGTCGCCAAGCCGCTCGGCGGCGTGCTCAAAGGCCTGGCCAAGACCGCGCTGCCGTTCGTGGGCAGCGCGCTGGGCTCCTTCATTCCGATTCCGGGCGTGGGAACGGCGCTCGGCGGCGCGCTCGGTGGCGCCCTGGCCAAGGCGCTGGAGATGGAAACGGCGGGCCTCGACGGCGAAGAGCGCGAGCTGGAAATGGCGCGCCGCTTCGTGCGCATCGCCGGCACCGCCGCGCAGCAGGCCGGCATGGCGGGGCCGGGCATGGACCCGCAGCGCGCCGCGCGCGACGCGGTCGATGCGGCGCTGCGCTGCCACCTGCCGCGCATGCGCCAGCCGGGACTGGCCGGCGGCGCCAGTGGCGCCGACAGCGGCACCTGGCGCCGCCAGGGGCGCGGCCAGATCGTGCTCGACCTATGATCATCGACTGCCACTGCCATGCGGGCGAGGGCGACGGCTTTTCGGGGCCGTGGGACAGCGACGCCGGCCTCGAACGCTACCTGGCGCGGGCGCGCCGGGCCGGCATCGCGCGCACGGTGCTGCTGGCCGCGTTTCACTCCGACTACGCGCAGGCCAACCGCAGCGTGGCGCGCATCGTGGCGGCCGATCCGGGCCGCTTCTACGGCTTCGCGTTCGTACACGCGCAGCGCGACCGCGGGCGGGTGCGCGCGCTGGTGCGGGTGGCCGTCGAGGAGTACGGTTTCGTGGGCATCAAGCTGCACCGGCACGACGCGCGCATCTCGCGCGAGGTGTGCGAAACGGCGCGCTTCTTTCGCCTGCCGGTGCTGTACGACGTGACCGGCGAGGTGGCGGTGGCCGAACTGCTGGCCAGCCAGTTCCCCGACGTGAACTTCATCCTGCCGCACCTGGGCAGCTTTGCCGACGACTGGAGCGCGCAGCTGGCGCTGGTCGATCATTTGGCGCGCCACCGCAATATCTACGCCGACAGCGCCGGCGTGCGCCGTTTCGACCTGCTGGAGATGGCGGTGCGCCGCGCCGGCGCGCACAAGCTGCTGTTCGGCTCCGACGGCCCGTGGCTGCATCCGGGCGTGGAACTGGCCAAGATCGGCATGCTCGGCCTGGCGCCGGACGACGAGGCGCTGGTGCTGGGGCAGAATCTGCTGCGCCTGATCGGGCGTCAGTGACGCATCAGTGTGCCTCGGCCCAGGCCTTGCGCCTGATCTGCAGCGCGCGGTCGGTCACGCCCAGGCGCAGGGCGGCGCGCTGGTTGTTGTCGCCTTCCTGTTCCAGCACCAGCTGGATCGCGATGTCGGCCGCGGCCTGGCTGATGCGCGCCAGGCCGATGCGCAGGTCGATCGCGGCGCGGATCGCACTTTCGAAGCGCACGTCGGGCCAGCTGGCGGGGACGCCGCGCGCGGGCCGCTCGTCGGGCGCCAGGTCGCCGATGGTGATCGGCCCGGGGCCGCTGTGGCGGCACCACAGGCGCGCCACGGTCTGGCGCAGTTCGCGCACATTGCCGGGGTACTCGCGCAGCAGCAGGTATTCGCGCACGGCGTCGTCGAATTCGCAGGCCGCGCCGGGGCCGGCCAGCAGCGCCAGGAAGTGCTGCGCCAGCGGCAGCACGTCGTCGCTGCGTTCGCGCAGGGGCGGGGTGCGGCAGCGCCAGGCGGCGATGCGGTGGAACAGGTCGGCCCGGAAGCGCCCGTTCGCCACCTCCTCTTCCAGGCTGCGGTTGGTGGCGCACACCACCCGGAAGCGCGAGCGCTGCCAGGTGTTGCTGCCAACCCGCTTGTACGTATGCTCTTGCAGCACGCGCAACAGTTGCGCCTGGAGCGGCAAGGGCAGCTCGCCCACTTCGTCGAGGAACAGCACGCCGCCATCGGCCAGCGCAAAAGCGCCGTCGCGCGCATTGGCCGCTCCCGTGAAGGCGCCGCGTTCATGGCCGAACAGTTCGCTGCCGGCCAGTTCGGGCGTGAGCGTGGTGCAGTCGAGCACGACCAGTTCGCCGCGCCCGCCCAGGCGGTGGATCAGTTGGGCGACCTGGTCCTTGCCGGTGCCGGTCTCGCCGGTGACCAGGACCGGCGACTCGGTGAAGGCCGCCACTTCGACCACGCTGTGCACCAGCGCGCGCCAGGCCGGACTGGCGCCGACCAGGGTGGTGCGCACCTCGGGCGAGTCGGCCAGGCGTTGCAGGGCGTCGCGGCGCTCGAGCCGGGCCCGCACGCGGGCGGCGGCGTCGCTGGCGTCGGTCCAGTTGAGCACGTCGAAAGCGCCGGCCTCGAGCAACGCCCACATGTCGGCCGTGGCCGGGGCGCGCGCGCCGACGGCGATGGCCAGCACGCTGGCGCCGGCGGCCAGGCTGCGCACCCGCTCGAGCACGGCGGCATCGATGCCGTCGAGCAGGGCCAGGCCGAAGCCGGATGCGCGCGGGCCGCCGGGATCGAGCTGCAAGCCGGCCTGTTCCAGCGCCGCCGCCACCTTGGCGCACAGGGCGGCGCTGACGTGTTCGAAGGCGTGAATCCAGAGCGGGAGAGGCAGTCGGGCTTGCATGCGCGTCGTTCTCCCGGTCAAAGAAAGTTGCACAGTGTTTGACAAGGCTCAAAGCTTGGTTGAGCCCCGCTTGCTATAAACAACTATACGTGCTTCTTTCTGCACAAACTTTGATCTGGCTCAATACCCATTTTGTTGCGCAGAAGTTCGCAACATGGCATGGAAAATGCAAACTACCAGGCTAGCACGCGCGGGCCGATCAGTGCCCCCAGCATGGCCGGCACCAACATGCCTGACAGGTACCAGACGCCCACAAAGGCTGCGCTTGCTTCCGGGCAATGCAGGCAATACACGGCGGCCGCCGCCGCTCCCGCCCCGAATCCTGCCGCCGCGCCCGCCAGGCGCAAGCGGGTCGGCGCCAGGCCGCGCACCAAGTGCAGCGCGGCGCCGAACAGCGGCAGGGAAATGAGCGCGATCAGCAAAGGGCAGGTGCGCCAGGTGCGGCCCCAGAACAGCTCGGCGCGCAACTCGGGCGCGGCTTGCCACAGAGTCGTTGCACCCAAGCACCAGATCAGCAGCACCGGTGCGCTCAACAGGAACGCCGGCGCGGCGCTGCGCGCGCCCGGGGTCGACAGGCGCTTGAGCGCCAGCGCGCCGGCCGCCGCCAGCGCCACGGAGAAGCCCAGCTTGATCCAGAAAGGCGGCAAGCTGGCCGCCTGGGCCAGATCGGCGCGCAAGCCGAGCCCGGCCAGCACGATGATGCTGCTGACCAGCAAGGCCGCCGCCAGGGGCAGGAGGGTGACCCGCGCGGACGGGCGCTGCACGCGTACATCGGGGCCGCTGGAGAGCATGCCAATCAAGTCATCGGTGTTCATAGCGCATCCTTGAAGAGGGTTGCCAGGGTTTTCAAGCCGCGGTGGACAGCTACCTTGACCGCCGCTTCGGTCATTTGCAAGGCGGCGGCGGCTTCGCGCACCGACAAGCCGTCGAGCTTGGTGTAGATGATCGCTTCGCGCTGCTTGCCGGGCAGGCTGGCCAGCAGCTTGCCCAGGTCGCGCCGCGCTTCTCCCGCATCGGCGTCGGCGCTGGAAAAGAAGGCGTCTTCGTCGGGCAAGGGCTGGTTCATCGCGTCGCGCCGCGCATGGCGGCGCAGCCAGTCGATCAGCTTGTACCTGGCGATCGCCACCATCCATGCCGTCAGTGGCGCCGCGGTATCGTAACTCAAGCGCTGGTTGTGGATCGCCAGCAGCGATTCCTGCACCAGGTCTTCCACTTCATCCGGCCAGGCGCCCAGGCGGCGCCGCAGGAACGCGCGCAGATGCGAGGCGGTCGCCTGCAAAAAGGCGCGGTAGGCCACGCTGTCGCCGTCGAGCCCCTGCAAGAACAGCGCATGCAAGCGTAACTCGGTCCTGTGCAACACGCTTACCTCAGGTATTCGTTCCATCGGTGCCTTCAGTAACAGCGTTTGATAAATAAAAGCAGTTCGCAAAAATTTTTTTGCTGAACTGTAACCAATGCCGGTCTTGCTTCGAATTACCTGTCAGAGTCATTCATCACAGGCAAATCCCATGCAACCGTTTCCCATCACGACCGTGTCGACCGCACCCGCTGCCGCGCCGGCATCATATGCCGCTTATTGCGCGCAAGTCAAAAGGGCCTTGCCCGGCGCCGCGCGGAGTGCGCCATGAGTGCCGATGCGCGCATCATCCATCCGCTCTGGCTGCGCCTGACGCACTGGCTCAATGCGGTGGCCGTGCTGCTGCTGGTGACGAGCGGCTGGCGCATCTATAACGCGACCGCTTTTCTGGGCTTTTCGGTTCCCGCGCACATCACCCTGGGCGGCTGGCTGGGCGGCGCGCTGGCATGGCATTTCGCCGCGATGTGGCTGCTGCTGGCCAACGGCATCCTGTATCTGCTGCTTAACCTGGTGTCGGGCAGGCTGCGGCGCCAGTTCTTTCCTGTGTCGCCGCGCCAGTTGCTGCGCGATATGGGCGCAGCGCTGAAAGGCAAGCTGGCCCATGCCGATCCACGCCGCTACAACAGTGTGCAGCGGCTGGCCTACCTGTTCGTCATGCTCGACAGCATCGTGCTGGTGCTGTCCGGGCTGGTGCTCTGGAAATCGGTGCAGTTCCCCCTGCTGCGCATGCTGACGGGCGGCTACGAAGGCGCGCGCCAGGTCCATTTTTTCGCGATGGCCGGCCTGTGCGGCTTCATCGTCGTGCATGTGGCGATGGTGGCGCTGGTGCCGCGCACGCTGCTGGCCATGCTGCGTGGCCGCTAACTATCGAGGATCGGAAAAACCCGTCATGACACTGTTCACACCACGCGCCATCGCCATGCCCGCCGAGGGCGCCGCCATGCTGGCCGACGCCGTCAAGCGCATCGCCCAGCCTTCGCGCCGGGCCTTCCTGCAGCGCAGCCTGACACTGGGCGGCCTGAGCCTGCTGACCGGCTGCTCCACCAGCGATCAGGACAGCATCGAGCAGGCACTGGCCGGCGTGTCGCGCTGGAACGACCGTGTGCAGGGCCTGCTGTTCGATCCGGCGCGCCTGGCGCCCACTTATCCGGCCAGCATGATCACGCGGCCGTTTCCATTCAATGCCTTTTACGGCGAGGAACAGGTGCGCGAGGTCGATGGCGACGCCTGGCGCCTGGAGCTGAGCGGCATGGTGGCCGAGCGCAAGCCGTGGACACTGGCCCGCCTGCGTGCGCTGCCGCAGCAGGACCAGATCACGCGCCATATCTGCGTGGAAGGCTGGAGCGCCATCGGCAAATGGGGCGGGGTGTCGTTCGGACACTTCCTGCGTCACGTGGGCGCCGACCTGAGCGCGAAATACGTGGGATTTCACTGCGCCGACGACTATTTTACGAGCATCGACATGGCCACGGCCCTGCATCCGCAAACGCTGATGGCGCTCACCTATGACGACCAGCCTTTGCCGCCGCGCTACGGTTTTCCAATGAAGCTGCGCATGCCGACCAAGCTCGGCTACAAGAATCCCAAACACGTGCAAGCCATTGTCGTCACCAATACCCACCCTGGCGGCTACTGGGAAAACCAGGGGTATAACTGGTTTGGCGGCAGTTGACCGAGCATCGATCGCTGTCCCGGACCGCCCGCAAGCAGTATTTTTCTTGTTTCACTCACTCTGAAGGATTTACCATGAAGAACATCACCACCGCCCTGATCGCCGTTTCCCTGACCCTGTCCGGCGCCGTGTTCGCCCAGGACGCCATGAAGAAGGATGAGATGGCCAAGGATGGGATGCACAAGCCAGCCATGCAGAAGGATCACATGGCCAAGGATGGCATGCACAAGGACAGCATGGCCAAGGACGGTATGAAGAAAGATGCGATGGGCAAGGATGCGATGAAAAAAGACGGCATGAAGAAAGATGCGATGGCCAAGGACGAGATGAAAAAAGATGCCATGGCTAAGGATGACATGAAGAAGTAATCGACCTGCCCGGCCTCGGCGCCGGGCGTTTTCATCGGGAGATCGCATGGTCCAAGCCATCGCCATTGCCAGCAGCAGTGCCGCAGTTTCCTATGGCGCTGCGAAAGCGTCGCCGGTCGCCCTGCAAGCGCAATTGCAGCGCTACCAGCAGCAGTTATCCGACTGCGTCAACTGCGCCAGCGCCGACACGCCCAAAGGCAAGTCCGACATTGAAGCCATCGCTGCGCGCATTACGCAGGTGCAGCAGCGCATCGCGCAGGCCGATGGCGCCAACACCACCACGAATGCACCGCTTGCCAGCGTGGCGGCGGGCGGCCGCATCGATGTGTTTGCTTGAATCGGGCTTCTTGCCTGGAGCAAGGCCGCAGCTCAGAGATCGCAGCCGCGTGCTGGCTGCACGCCGCGCGCAAGCCGTACGCCGATGACGGTGCCGGGATCGTCGATGTAGATCGTGGGGGTGCAATGTTCGGCGGCAATTTGCAGGTCGATGCGGTAGCGTTGTCCGGCTTGGGGGATGAAGCTTGCCGCTGCCAGGCATCTCAGTCTGTCTTGATTGTAATAGGCGCCGACGGTCACGCGCGCGCCGGCGGGGATCGGCGCATTTCCGTTGGCGTCGCCCACCAGGCGGTGCCGCTCGCCCTTGGCGCAAATCCATTTGACGATCGTGCCGGAGACGTCCACCAGCGCCGAGGCATCGGCCAGCATGGGGGCCGGATGGTAGAGCGGGGCTTCGCCGCAGCCCACCGCGCCCAGCATGGCCAGGATAACGCTCCACTTCATCAGGACGGATGCGGGCGTCATCGCGGCTTGCCTTTGACCTTGATTTCGAGCCGCGCGATGACTTCCGCAGCCGACAGCAGGCCCGGTGCATTGTCCTGGAAGGGTACGATGTAGGCGTAGGAAAAGGCCCGGCCTCCCACGGTTGAATAGATGGCTTTCTCGCTGCGCCGGTCTTTCAGCGCCGAGGGCAAGTCGTTGTACAGCGCGAAATAGGCTTTTCCTTCGCGCTGGGTGATTTCGGCGCTTCTGTAGAGTACCGAGTTGGCGGCCATATACACGTTCACTCCCAACGGGCCGGTATAGCTGACCTTGATGAGCTTGCCGGGCCCCGCTTCTTCCTCGTAGCCGCCGGCATCCCGGCCCTGATACGTGAGCCAGGTGCGCTCGCGGTAGTCGCTGCAGGCGGCCAGCGTCAGGAGCAGGACGAGAGAAAGCGGTTTGATGAGTTGCATGATGAACTTTCGGTATGTCGCGCTGCGCATGCCTTACCTGACAATGGTGACCGAGACGCTGATCGCCTTGTACCAGCCCTGGCCATTTTTGTTAATGCCGTTCATCCCAGGCAAGCAGGAATACGCCGGCCTGGTGGACGGGACCTCGTGGTTGTCCTGGTCCACGATAATCATCTCGCAACGTTGCGAGTTGCCGCGAGTGTACATGCGGGCGTCGTAGGTCTGGCCCGCCTTGGGCGTGAAGGTGGCGGTGACGGAACAGCCCGAATTGCCGCCCCACAGAACGTGCGAGGCTTCGATGGCGAAGGTGAATTCCTGCTCCGCTGCAATCTGCTTGCGCGGTATTTCATCGACATCCTCCATGGAAATGGCGCTGTTGATGACGTGGCTGGTGCGCGGGGCGCCGCATTCCTGATCCTCGAAAGCGACGGCCCTGCCGATGCGCATGCGCGGGGTGGGGGTTGCGTTTTCCATGTACATGACCAGGGTCGCGGTCGGCTTGCTTGGCGGCGGCACGTACGTGCTGCAGGCCGACAGGACCGCCAGCAGCAAGGGCGCGATGAAAAGGCGGGTGTATGGCATGATGATCCGGACGGGCGGTGCGCCTTCAGGTACTCGACAGGGCGGCACGGAATGAAAAGCGGAAATTTGCAAGCTAGTTGTCGCCTAAATACGATTTTTACGCTGCTTTTTTGAGTGCTTGATTTTTCTCCTTTTTGGTGACGGCTTCCGTGACACTTTTTTCGGGATTGAGGTGTACCGTCGTC
>NZ_WHJF01000134.1:0-15481 GCF_011682185.1 Massilia genomosp. 1 | reverse complement strand
CCCGCTCCCGGAAACGATGTCAAAAGTACAGCACAAGAACGAACCCTAAAAACCCCACTACAACGCTCAAGATCACGACATACTTTGTTCAAAAACACACCCGACAAGTAGTCTGACACAGGGGGCGTACAGTAGGGAACAGACCCACACCACATGCTTGATCATCCGTGAACCGAAGCCACAGTGAAGATGGACGCTTGTCCACCCAAACAAGCAATTGCGGCGCCGGCTCGACCGTTCCAGCCCAGCTGACAGGCAGGTCGCAGCGCCATCGCGCCTCGCGTGCAAGCTGTTGTTAAACCTGATTGCAAAATTGCATGCACGGAAGATTTCCTGATGTTAGTATGCACATCGGGCATCGGCGCCAGACCCGGCGCAGCCCCGTGCCCGCAAGCATCCGCCAGCGGCCAGCAAACCTTGTCGGGGTACCCATCTTGGTTCAGCGTTTTTCTCCTTTACTGGCCGTGCAGGGTCGCGAACATGATCTGGACTATGCGCCGGCGCCCTGGGTGCTCAAGCAATGCGCCGAGACCGAGATCATCTTCCTGGCCAATCCGCCCGCCTATGAAGAACTGAGCGAAACCTACGCCTACGAAGTGACCTTCAGCAAGGAATCGGCCGCACGCAAGCAGGCCGAGCCGATCCGCTATGCCTTCAGTACCATGCTCAAGCGCTTCCGTGCCAAGGTACTCAAGCGCAACAAGGTGCTGGGCATCCTGAACCAGCTGATCGCCGCCTCGCCCTCGGCCCGCATCAACGTGCTCGACGTCGGCTGCGGTTGGGGCGAGCTGCTGCAAACCCTGATGACCTCGCTGCCGCCGGCGCTGCGCAGCCGGGTCGCGCCGCACGGGGTGGAAATTTCGCGCGCGCTGTCGACCCTGTCGGACGACAAGCTGCGCCCTTTGGGCGGACGCTGCGTACACGCCTCGGCCCAGGACGGCGTGCTGCGTTTCGAGGAAGATTATTTCGACATCATCGTCATGGCCTCCTACCTCGAACACGAAGCCAGTCCGCTCGCAGTGCTGGAAAACTGCCGCAAGCGGCTCAAGGCGAACGGCACCATCATCGTCAAGGTACCCAACTTCGCCTGCTACAACCGGATAATCCGCGGGCCGCGCTGGAGCGGTTTTCGCTGGCCCGACCACGTCAACTACTTCACCCCCAAGACGCTGCGCGCGATCGCCGCGCGCGCCGGCCTGGAGGTGGTGCGCATGAACGCGCTCGACACCACCCCGTTCAGCGACAATATGTACGCGCTGCTGCGCACCAGCAAAGCGCGCTGACAACCGACGCTGGCAAAGCCGGCTGGCAAAGCCGCGTCATCACGCCCGGCACGCTGCGCATTCCTGCTAACATTGGCGCATGCGAATCTCTACTTTCAAGCCCCTCATCGTCACCCTGCTCGCCAGCCTTGCGCTGGCCGCGTGCAGCCCCCAATACAACTGGCGCGATTACAGCAGCCAGGATGCGCCCTTCCGCGTGATGTTCCCCGACAAACCGGCCACCCACGCGCGCGACCTCGACCTGAACGGCATGACGGTCAAGATGACCATGACCGCGGCCCAGGTCAACGGCACCATGTTCGCCGTCGGCAGCGGCGAAGCGCCCGACGCCGACAAGGCCGAAGCGGCCGTGGCGGCCATGAAGACGGCGCTGGTGCGCAATATCGGCGCCACCATCAACAGCGAAAAGCAGGGCAAGGCCTCGGCCGCCGCCGGCAGCGCCACGGCGCGGTCGAGCGCCATCGACATCGACGCCACCGGCGTGCAGAAAGGCGCGCCGATGCGCCTGGTCGGCCATTTCGAGTCGCGCAACAAGCGCTTTTACCAGGTCATCGTGATGGGCAAGGAAAAGGACATCTCGCAGGAACAGGTCGAGATGTTCATGTCCTCGTTCAAGCTGCAATAAGAACGTGACCGGGCACGTGACGGCGACCCTGGGCGGTGCGCGCGCGGCGCGCGTGTTCCTGTGCTTTGCGCTGGGCTACCTGCTGTCGTACGCGCTGCGGGCGGTCAACGCCGTCATCGCGCCGGCGCTGGTGGCCGAGATAGGCTTGTCGAACGCCGACCTGGGACTGCTCTCGTCGGCCTATTTCGTCGCCTTCGGCGCCATGCAGCTGCCGCTCGGCGTGTGGCTCGACAAATACGGCGCGCGCCGCACCGAATCGGCCCTGTTGCTGTGCGCCGCCCTGGGCGCGGCCGTGTTTGCGAGCAGCAGTTCGCTGGCCGGCCTGTGGCTCGGGCGCGCCCTGATCGGGATCGGCGTGTCGGCCTGCCTGATGGCCGCCTTCAAGGCCTACCGCCAGTGGTTTCCGCTTGAACGCCAGAGCCAACTGGCCAGCTGGATGCTGGTGGCCGGCACCTCGGGCGCGCTCAGCGCCACCGTGCCGGTGACGCTGGCGCTGCCGGCGATCGGCTGGCGCGGCATTTTCTGGGTGGTCGCGGCCCTGCTGCTGGCGGTCTCCGGCGCGATCTTCTTTTCGCTGCGCGAGGTCGAACGCCAGTTCGACAGCGGCGCGGCCAAGGGTGGCGGCGCGCTTGCCGATGGCGGCTACCGGCGCATTTTCGGCAGCGCCTATTTCTGGCGCATGGGCGTGCCGGGCCTGCTCAATCACGGCATTTTCTTCGCGCTGCAAACCCTGTGGGCCGGGCCGTGGATGACGACCGTGCTGGGCAAAAGCGCGCAGCAGACCGGCGCCATCCTGTTCGCATTCAATGCCGTGCTGCTGCTGTCCTACCTGACGCTTGGCTGGGCCGCGCCGCGGCTGGTGGCGCGCGGCTGGAACACGCACCGCATCATCGGCCTCGGGATTGGCGGCATGGTGGCCGCGCAGGCGGCCATGCTGGCCACCAGTGCGCCGCTGGCCTGGCTGCTTTGGTTGCTGCTGGCGGCCTGCGTGCCGGTCACCACCCTGGTGCAGTCGCACGTCGCGCTGGCCTTCCCGGCCGCGCTGGCGGGGCGCGCCAACTCGGCCTACAACCTGCAACTGTTCAACTCGGCCTACAACCTGCAACTGTTCATCGGCGCTTTTGCCACCCAGTGGGGCTTCGGGGTGGCGGTCGACCTGTTCAAGGTACACGGCGCCTCGGCGCCCGACGCCTTCCGCGCCACCCTCGCCATCGCCGTGCTGCTGCAGGCCGGCGCGCTGGCGTTCTTCACCTTCAACCGCGCACAAGCCGGAAACGCACGACCATGAACCAAGACAGCGGCTCCGCCCTGAAGCTGACGGCACTGAGCAAGCACTTCGGCCGTCCGGCCGTCGACCAGCTGGACCTGACGGTGCGGCGCGGCGAGCTGTATGCGCTGCTCGGCCCCAACGGCGCCGGCAAGACCACCACCTTGCGCATGGTGGCCGGCCTGCTGGCGCCCGACGCCGGCCGCATCGAGGTGCTCGGGGTGGACCTCGCGCTCGACCCGGCGGCGGCCAAGCGCCACATGGCCTACCTGCCGGACGACCCGATGCTGTACGCCAAACTGAAACCCACCGAATACCTGGAATTCGTGGCCGGCCTGTGGGGCATCGACGCCGACGAAGCCGAGCCGCGCGCGCGCCGCCTGCTCGACTGGCTGGACCTGGCCGCGCACGCGCACGAACTGACCGAAGGCTTTTCGCGCGGGATGAAGCAAAAGCTCGCGCTGGCCGGGGCGCTGATCCACGAACCGCGCCTGCTCATCCTGGACGAACCGCTCACCGGGCTCGATGCCGCCGCCGCGCGCCAGGTCAAGGACCTGCTGCTGGCGCACGTGGACGGCGGCGGCACCGTCATCCTCACCACCCACATCCTGGAAGTGGCCGAACGGCTGGCGCAGCGCATCGGCATCATCGAGCACGGGCGCCTGATCGCCGAGGGCACGCTCGACCAGCTGCGCGCGCAGACCGCGGGCGGCACCCTGGAAGACGTGTTCCTGCAGCTGACGGGGAAACGCTGATGGCGCGTCCCGGCAGCGCCCTGTGGCTGCTGCGGCACGAGCTGCGCCTGGCCATGTTCGACATGCTGGGCATGCGCAAGGATGCGGCCAGCATGGGCATCGGCAAGAAGACGCTCGCGGTGTGGCTGATCCTCGCCGCGCTGATGCACGGCTTCGCGTTCATGGCGCTGAGCCACGCCACGATCCCGGCCGGGCCGCCCGCGCATGCGCTGCTGAAGATGGTCGGCGCACTGATGGCCGGCATTTTCACGGTGATGCTCTCGACCGGCCTCAATGCCAGCGTGACGGCGCTGTTCGAGCGGCGCGACCTCGACCTGCTGCTGTCGTCGCCGATCCCGTCAACCAGCGTGTTCAACGTGCGCCTGGCGGCGATTGCGGCGACCAGCTGCACGCTGTACCTGTTTTTCCTGGCGCCGTTCGCGCATGCCGGCATCGTGCTCGGGCAGTTCCGCTGGCTGGGAATCTACCCGGCCATCATCGGCATGGCGCTCACCTCGTCATCGGTCGCGATGCTGCTCACCCTGGGGCTGGTGCGCTGGCTGGGCGTGCGGCGCACGCGCGTGACGGCGCAACTGCTCGGCGCACTGTCGGGGGCCGCGGTGTTTTTGCTGACGCAGGCATTTAACAGTTCGTTCGGGCCGGACGTGCAGCGCATCGTCACGCGCCTGGCGTCGCTGTTCGACGAAGGCGCCACGCTCGGCGTCGACAGCATCGCCTGGCTGCCGGCCAGGGCGGCGCTGGGCATGCCGCTGCCGGCCTTGCTGATGCTCGCCACGGGCGGCGCGGTGTTCCTGCTGACGGCGCGCCTGACGCATCGCTTTTTTGTGCGCGGCGTGCAGCAGGCCGCCGGCGCGGCGCGGGTGGCCAGGGCGCCGGCGGGAGGCGTGCGCCTGCGCTTCGGGCGCGGTCTCGCGCGCACCGTCATCGTCAAGGAATGGCGCCTGATCTGGCGCGACCCGCAACTGATCGCGCAGGTGGGATTGCAACTGATGTACATGCTGCCTTTGCTCATGCCGCTACTGTTCGGGCGCGAGGTCTCGCTGCCGACGGTGGCGGCGGCGCTGGTGTTTTTATGCGGCACGCTCAGTTCCTCGCTGGCCTGGATCGTGATCGCCGCCGAAGACGCCCCCGACCTGCTGCGCGGCGCCCCGTGCAGCCAGGGCGCGATCCGGCGCGCCAAGCTGGCCGCGGTGGCGATCCCGCCGCTGGCGGTGGCGTTGCTGCCGCTATGCTGGCTGGGCATGCGCCAGCCAGCCGCGGCGGCCATCATGCTGCTTACCTGCACCATGTGCGCATGCAACAGCGCGCTGGTGGTGGCATGGTGCAGCCCGCCGGCCGCGCGTGGCGACTTCAAGCGGCGCGGCAAGTCGAACCTGGCCCGCACCATCTTCGAACTGCTCACCGGCGCCGGCTGGGCAGGCCTGAGTTTCATCTTGATGTACGGCCAGGCGCACGGCTGGAACGCGTCGGTCGTGGTCGGGACCGTCATGACCACGCTGCTGCTGATGGGCTTCGCGGCAACGGCATGGTTTTTCCGGGTGAAACCCGGTTGATCCGGCGCACGAGGTGACGCGCTACGTGACGCGCAAGGCGCGTATCGTCACGACCGAAAGCGCCGGTTCGTGTTATCGTTTCACTATGTACGCCTAATTAGAAAGTTCCTATGTTAATTACCTTTACCTCCAAAGCAGCATCAGAAGTTTTGATGTACAAGGAACACGCAAAACGCATCCTCGACCTGCTCCATAAAAACGTCGACCAGGGTGTCATCACGGCAGCCGAAGCGCCGCATGCCCTGCAAGTTCTCGAGCAAGAAATCGCCGAGAGCCGCCAGCATGCCGTGTCCGAAGATGTCGAGCGCGATGTCCATGCGCATCACAACGAAGACGGCGACGACGCCAACCACGAAGAAATCCAGACGGTCAGTTTTTCGACCCGCGCTTATCCGTTGGTGGAAATGCTGCGCGCAGCCAAGGCCGGCGGTCACGACGTGGTCTGGGGCGTCTGATGTCCGCGCTGGTGGCGCAACACAGCCACCAGCTCGCTGCCGCCGACGGCACCTTGCTGCATGTCAGCGACTACCTGCTGCCGGCCGCGCCGCTGCGCGGCAGCGTCGTGATCATGCATGGCCTCGGCGAGCATAGCGGACGCTATCGCCACCTGGCCGCGTTCTTCAACGATTGCGGCCTGTCGGTGCGCTGCTACGACCACCGCGGTCATGGCCGCTCGCAAGGCAAACGCGGCGACGTCATCAACGGCGATCCGCTGCTGCAAGATGCCGAGATCGTCATCGACGATTTTGCCAGGCATTTCCGGCGACCTCCCTTTTTGTTCGGCCACAGCATGGGCGGCCTGTTCGCGGCGCGCTTCGCCCTGTCCGGCGTGTCGCCCTTGCGCGGCCTGATACTGTCCTCGCCCGCCCTGGCGCTGCGCCTGTCGCGCCTGCAACTTCTGCTGCTCGATACCTTGCATGCGCTGGCGCCGTCGCTGGCGGTGCCCAATGGCCTGTCGCCGCGCTGGCTGTCGCACGATGCGCGCGTCGTAGCGGCCTATCGATCCGATCCGCTAGTGCATGGCAGGATCAGCGCGCGCCTGATGCGCTCGATGCTGCGTTCGATCGAATATTGCCATGCGCACGCCGGCAAGTTGACGGTGCCGGCGCTGTTGCTCGCGGCCGGCGACGATCACCTGGTCGACCCGGACGGTGTGCGCCGTTTCGCCGCGCACTTGCCGCCCGGCCTGGGTCAACTGCATGTGTACGACGGCATGTATCACGAAATTTTCAACGAGCTCGACGCGGCCCGCCCGCTGGCGGACCTGCGCGCCTGGCTCGCCGCCCAGGACGCCTCACACAATTAGCCGAGAAGGCGTTGCGCTGCACGGTGTCCGTGCCGACAGATCAAGGTTGCGGCGCGTATTGGGGTGGCATGCTGCCAATTCATGTTGTATTATATATAATATTTCATAAATTGGAGACTGTATGACAACTGACGCGTATGACCCTACCCAACGCAAGCGGAGCGGGCTGAGCACGCGCGCTTGCCTGCCCCCCACGAGCGGCAGGGGTGTCATCGGCTCGCTCATCTGGATGTGCGTGGCAGGCGCCGCTGTTTTCGGCCAGGCGAGCGCCATCTCGGCCACGTTGTCCAATCCAAGCGTCGTCACAGGCGAACAATTGCTGCGCAACTTCATGGGGCCGCCGCGCGAAAATGACGATCCTTTCCTCAAGGGCGCTGATGTCATCAAGCACCAAACGGCGCGTGGCTACATCAATGGCGTCAGGGACGCGAGCGAAGGTGTGCAGTGGTGCTTTACCGGCACCTTGTGGAAGGAGTTGAACGACGATGTCGCCTCGGCACTCAAAAAACTGACGCCCGCGCAGCTCAAAGGCCCTGCTGCCCCCTTGGTCATCAAGGTATTGCACGAGCGCTTTCCGTGCGCTTCGGTCCGGAATTCACCATGAAGACCGTGAAGCCCGCATTTGCTTTTCTTTTCAAGAGCTACCCGCGCAGAGAACTCCTTGACCGTGACAAGCTTTACGATCAGTTAGGGTGGGCCGACCTGAAAAACAAACCGGCGTTCCACGATACGTGCGCCATCAGGATGAGCGTTGCCCTGAACGGGGCGGAGGTCGCCGTGGCCGGCTGGCTCAGAATCAAATCTGGAACCTTGGCCGGTAAAAACGTCGAACCGTCCCAAGCCAAGCTGTCGTAATGGCTGAAACGGCAGTGGGGACAGCCCGAGGTCTTCAAGAATGATGAATATGCCCTGCGTGGCATTGGCAACAGGACCGGGGTGGTTTCTTTCTGGGGAATCAACCAGACTGCGCAGGGACATATCGATCTCGTCAGCCCGGATGGCAAGGGATTTCATGACTGCGCGATGCAATGTCCTTTCTTCGCCCGCGAGATCTGGTTCTGGCCGCTGCTCTAGCGTTTCATTGGCACTGGCGCGGGCAGACCTCGGCATCAAGAAAGGTGCACAGGCGCAGGTCGGCCAAGCAAACACTTGCGCTCGGTCAGAAACAGGTACAACAGGCTGACGATCAGGCAGGTCCACCACATCGACCAGAGCGTATGGGTGAGAAAGTGGGCGCCGCGCAACTGCTGCATCCAGCCCAGCGCAAAACCGAGGCCGAGCATGGCCGCGCCCACGCGCAGCGCCGTGCGCGGCCGGTGCGGCAGCCAGAACACCGCCAGGGACACCAGCCACAGCGCGCTCGACGCGTGGCCGGCCGGCATGCAGTGGCCAAGCGAGGCGTACGGCAAGGCCGACTGGAACAGGCGCACATAGGTTTCGCTGCCGCCGAACAGCGCCAGGTCCCACGGGCAATGCGAGGTGCTCATATATTTCAGCGCGCTGATCCAGGATGGCGCCAGCAGCGCCGACAGCGCCACCACGCGCAGGCGCAGGCGGAAAGGCGTGGTCCAGGCCGCGCGTGGCCAGAGCAGGTCGAACAAGGCGGTCAGCACCATGCCGCCCGCCAGGGTCAGCAATGCCGCCTTGGCCCAGACATGACTGACCGTTTCGGCAAACCACGCATGGCGCCAAGGAAAAGTGCCGCTGGCCGGATCGAACATGGCTTGCGCCAGTATCAGGTCGAGGTCGGTGAAGGCGTTGATCCATCCGATCGCCAGTGCGCTGCCCGCCAGCGCCAGGACCAGCCGCTTACGACTCATGCGTACACGGCCCGAAGATGTCGAGGCCCGGATTGTAGACGGCCGTGCTGATGCGGTGCATGCCCAGCACCGAATGGAATACATTGTCGTGCGAGAACGATTGCCCGGTGCGCGCCGCCAGGCAGCGCTGGTCGATATGGAAGCGCGAACGGAAGCCCTCCGACAGCCACAGCATGAACGGCACTGCGCGCTGCTCGGCCGGGGAAATCACATACGGCGCTCCGTGCAGATACATATTGTGTTCGCCGAGCGATTCGCCATGATCGGAAAAATACAGCATGGCGGTATTGACCTGTTCCTTCTCGCCGCTGGCCTTGAGCAATTCGATGGCCTGGTTGAGGAAGTGGTCGGTGTACAGGATCGAGTTGTCGTAGGCGGCCACGATCGATTCGCGCGAGCACGATTCGAGCTGGTTGGTCCGGCACACCGGGCCGAAGCGCTGGAAGGCGGCGGGCGCGCGTTTCCAGTACGCGGGGCCGTGGCTGCCTTTCTGGTGCAGGACGATGACCAGGTCCTTGCGCGCCTTGCGGATCAGCTCGGGCAAGCCGTCGAGCAAGCGTTCGTCGTAGCATTCGTCGTCGACACACCATTTGTTGCCGGGATCGGCTTTCGACAGGTCTTCGACATCGATCCGGTCGCAGGTCCCTTTACAGCCAGAATTATTGTCGCGCCACAGGACGCCGAAACCGGCATGCGACAGCACGTCGAGCAAGCCCTGCTGCGAATAGGCCTTGTCGTCTGAATAGTTTTCGCGGCCCAAGGCTGAAAACACGCAGGGCACCGACACCGCCGTGGCCGTGCCGCACGATTGCACATCGGTGAAGTTGAGCAAGTCAGCTTGTTGCGACAGTTGGGGATTGGTGAGACGGGCGTAGCCGTTGAGCGAAAAATTGGCGGCGCGCGCGGTTTCGCCGACCACGATCAGGGTGACCGAACGTTCGCTGTTGCCGCCTGCGCTGGCGCGCTTGGTCGCGTCCATGCCCAGCGGCGCGACGATCAGCGCCTGGGCGCGGCGCTGCTTGACGTAGCCGTTGATGGCCTGGATGTAATTCGTCGGCGCCAGCAAATAGCGTAGTTCGCGGTGCTCGCGCAGCGCGGGCGCCAGGCTTTTGAAGAACAAGAACAGCAAAATCGCCGCGACCAGCAAGGAGCCGCCGATGTTGGCGGCCTGCAGCACCAGGCCACGCTTGCCCGCGCAAAACAGGATCTGCGTGCGCCACACCAGCAGCGAAGGCACGATACCGAGCAAGGTGATGGTCAGCAGCAGCTTCCAGTTCAGCAATTCGAGGGCTTCGTGGACATCGGTTTCGAGCAAGTTCTGGATCATCGACTTGTCGATCGCGGTGCCGTACTCGTTCATGAAGTAGTAGGTGGCCGAGGTGGCGAGGAACAGCACGACCAGCAAGGGCTTGACGATGAAACGAAAATTGATGAGGTTCAGGCAGGCATTGAACAAGAGCACCAGCAAGGCGAAACTGCCCAGGTGCAGCGGCAGTTGCGACAGCCCGACGCCGCCGGTAGCGCTGAAAAACGTGCGCCAGAAGTTGCCGTTGTAGGCGGTGAGCAGGAACACCGAGGCGCCCAGGATGAGCAAGGACGCATGAATGCGCGGGGCGGTGTTCAGTTTCAACGAAGTCTCCAGTGGACGCGCCTTCTGGCACGATGGTCCGGTACTCAAGATACTGTTGAGCACATCATGTCGATGTGAACTGCACGTTAAGATTTCGTTAAATCCGTATTGAAGCTTATCGTAAATATGCTGCCACCGCCCTCGCGTTCACTAAAATACAACGTTGCTCCCAGATATTCGCAGATGCGACGCACCAGGGCCAGGCCGAGGCCCGCGCCTGCGGAACCTTTCGCCAGCGCCGCCGGCGCGGCGCCCTGGGCCGGGTCGAAGATGGCGCGCACGGCCAATGGCAGGCCGGGGCCGGTATCTTCGACCAGCACCGATTCGGCGCCAAGCCGGACCGAGACCTCGCCCTGCCCGGTGTACTGGCAGGCATTGCGGATCAGGTTGCCGACGGCCGCCACCAGCAACTCGGGCGGCGCGGCGATGGCGAAGGCGGGACCGCCGAGGAAGCGCAGCGCGACCGGCTTGCCGGCGACCAGCGACTGGGCGCGCTCGGTTTCGGCGCGGGCGATCTGGTCGACGCTGGTGACGGGATGGGCGATGCGGTCGCGCGAACGCGCCAGGGTCAGCAGCACGTTGACGCAGGCCGACGCCTCATTGGCGGCGCGCAGGATACGCTCGGCCGCGGCGGCGGTGGCCGGATTGGCATCCGGCTGGGCAAGGATGATTTCGGCCGCGCCCGTGATCACGGTCAGCGGCGTGCGCAATTCGTGGCTGACGTCGCCCGTGAACAGGCGCTCGCGCTCGAGGTAGGTGCGCAGCTCGCTGGTGTGGGCGGCGAAGGCGCGCGCCAGCACGCCGAGTTCGTCGCTGCGTTCGAGCAGCGGCAATTCGGTGGAGCTTTCGCGCACGGCCGCAGCCAGGGTGGTAATCGGGGTCACGAAGCGACGCCCGATGAAGCGGCCCAAAAACAGCGAAAACAGCATGATCCCGATAAAACCGACACCGAACATCGAATAGACGACCAGTTCGATCTTTTCGTAATCGCTTTCGTGGTCGACCACCACATAATTGCCGGCATCATCCTTGCCCGCAAGAACGTGCAAGCCGATGCCGTCGACATGGACTTCGCCTACGCCTTCCGGCAAGTTGCGCAGCGGCGGGGGAATGGCGTTGCCGTGGTGAAAACTCAGGCCGGCGGGCATACCGACCGGTAAGCCGCCGGCGTGGCGCGGTGCGGCCCAGGCGGCGGCCTCGGCAAGGCGATTATCGACCAGGTGGACCTCGATGCCTTCGACCGCGACGATGGCGATGGCCGCTAAAAAGAGCGAGGAGCCGAGCGCGAACAGCAGGTAGGCGACGGCGATGCGGCGGCGCAGGGAATCAGGCGGCTTCATCGGTGCTCACCAGTTTGAAGCCGAGTCCGGGGACGGTGCGCAGCATGGGAAAAGGAAACGGTTTGTCGAGCGCCTGGCGCAGGGCATGAATATGGGTGCGCAGGGCATCGCTGTCGGGGCGGTCGTCGCCCCAGACCGCTTGTTCGATCATGTGGCGCGGCACCACGTTGGGCGCCTCGCGCATCAGGCGTTTGAGGATGGTGTAGCCGGTTTTGGTCAAGGCCAGCGGGATGCCGGCGCGGGCCGCTTCGTAGGTACCCGTATTGAAGCTCAGCTCGCCGACGCGCAGGATGGCGGCGCCACCGACGGCGCCGTTGGCGCGGCGCAGCAAGGCCTTCAGGCGGATGTCGAGTTCGACCAGGGAAAATGGTTTGACCAGGTAATCGTCGGCGCCGCTGTCGAAGCCGGCGACCTTGTCTTGCAAGGTGTCGCGCGCGGTCAGCATCAGGACCGGGATGTTGCTTTTGAGTTCGCCACGGAGTTTTTGGCAGATATCCAGGCCGGTCAGGCCGGGCAGCATGACATCGAGAACCACAACGTCATAGGTGTTCTGGGCGGCCAGCGCCAGGCCGGCATAGCCGTTGGCGGCCGAGTCGAGGATGTAGCCCTTCGGTTCCAGGAAACCGTACAGGTTGGCCACGATGTCGGGATTGTCTTCGATGATGAGGATGCGCATGGGGCTATTCTAGTCCACTGCGGCTGTGGGGGGGCGGGACCGGCCTGCGGCGGGCATGGGCGAGACTGCGCAGGTTCCCAACTGCTACAATCATTGCCTTTTTTCGATGTGGCAGATGGCAGCAATGACTCAGGATTCCAGCAAGCGCGGCGGTTTCAGTTCCAGTTTTGGCGTATTGGCGGCGACGCTCGGCTCGGCCGTTGGCCTTGGCAATATCTGGAAATTCCCCTATCTGACGGGCGCCAACGGCGGCGCCGGCTTTTTGCTGATCTATGTGCTCTGCACATTGGTGGTCGGTATCCCGGTCATGATCGCGGAAATCACGATGGGGCGCGCGGCCAAGGCCAATCCGATCACTGCGCTGCAGCGCTTAAACCCGGGCAAGGCGCCGTGGTGGCTGATCGGCGTGGCGGGCATGGCTGCGGCGTTCCTGATCCTGTCGTTCTATTCCGAAGTGGTCGCGTGGGTGTTTGCGTATGTCGTCAAGGCCATCGACGGTTCCATACTCAGCAGCGAGCGGCGCGTGGCGGAAAGCGCTTTCGGCGCGCTGATCGGCGATCCGGTTCAATCGTTGTTGTGGCAATGGTTCGTGCTGGCGTTTATCGGCGGCATTTTGCTGCTTGGCGTAACCAAGGGCATTGAAGGGCTGACCAAAAAACTCATGCCGGTCCTGTTCGTACTGCTGCTGTTGCTGTGCGGGGTCAGCCTGTCGCTGGAGAAAGCCGCTGACGGCCTGGCGTTCCTGCTGCGCCCGGACTTCAGCAAGATCAGTGCTGGCGTGGTGTTGACGGCCATGGGCCTGGCGTTTTTCAAGCTATCGCTGGGGATGGGAACGATGATGACCTACGGTTCTTACTTTCGCGACGATCAGAATATTCCGCAGACAGCCTTGCGGGTCATGACCGCCGATCTGTGCGTTTCCATGCTGGCGGGGATCGCGATTTTCCCGGCGGTATTTACCTTCGGATTTGAACCATCGGCCGGTCCCGCGCTGGTCTTCATGACGATTCCCGCCGTGTTCTCGCAAATTCCGGGTGGCCACTTCTTGATGATCGTTTTCTTCGTGCTGGCGGCGGTGGCGGCGACCGGAGCGATGCTGTCGCTGATGGAGGTGCCGGTGGTGATTTTGCACGAGCGCCTTGGCATGAGCCGTCCGAAGGCGACCCTGATCACGATCGCCTGCCTGATGCTGCTCGGTTCCACCTGCGCGCTGACCAATAGCATACTGTCCGGCGTCAAGGTGTTCGGCCTGAATCTGTTCGACCTGTTCGATTTTGTGTCATCGAATATCCTGCTGCCGCTGGGAGGCATTTTGCTCGCGCTGTTTGCCGGCTGGGTATGGGGTGCGGACCGATTCAACGATGCCATATCGAACAAAGGCACGCTGTCCAACGGGGCGAGCGCGCGCGTGGTACTGTTTTTGCTGCGCTATGTGTCGCCCTTGCTGATTTTGCTGGTCATGCTCAAAGGCTTGAAGGTGTTGTAAGGGGCGCGGCAGGCGTGGCCAACATGCTTGTCATGCGCTGTCACGAGCTGGAATGAGCCGCCCCTCGCGATAGGCGCTGCCGAACAAGCGCGCCAGGCAGGCGTGCATAGTCACCGATGGGGTCGAAGCCGTGTTCGATCAGCGTAGCGCTGGAAAAGTCGTGCAAGCCGGGCATTGGCGGGCGAGTGACGAGACCCTCCTCGATGTTGATGCGCATGAGTTCTGCAACGGAACAGTGCATAAGCGGGTCGATGGTGGCTGATTTTCTGGGATGCATGTGTCTATTCCTTCCTGTTTTCTCACTGGCCAGACTTTCCCATCGCCCGTTTTGACGCGCCAATTGACCAGAAAATCGCCTTCCAAGGGCGGCCGGATATTGCAATAGTGCGGCGGAAAATGAGCGGCCGGTCAACCTCCCGGCTTGGTAAAATCGGCGCTCACATTTCACTATGTATCATCAGGTCGCTTCGCGGGCCATCAAGCATGAACCACGAGAGCGAACGATGACACAACAACAAGTACAAACCAGCCAAGCTCAAGCCGCCCCAGCAAGGGATGCATGCGCACTGGGGGCGCTGATGACCAGCTACGATAAAGGCTTTCCAGCAGCAAACGTCGGATGGTGCGTGGCTGCGCTCCTGTTTGCATTCGGGGTGTTCGTATTCGGGCTGGCCACACAGAAACACCCTGATAACGCATCCGACAGCGTTGTCTACGCGTTGTACGCGTTCGGGTTTTCCGCCATGGCGCTGGGCATTGGCTTGGGATATCTCGTCCGGCACCTGAATGCGGCGCAACCGGCATATTATCTGTTCGAGCATGGCATCCGTACATGCAATCGCGATGGGGAGCAGACTGCCCTGTATTGCGATATCGAGGATGTGTTTTCCAACAATGGCATCGCCCTGGCCTTTCGCATTTCACCCCGGACACCATGGATTTTTCTCGGTAACTACCCGGAACAGTCCGCCGTTCTAAAAGAGTTGCACCGCCGGCACATGATGGAACGCTTTGCGAACTTGTTTCAACAAACGCTGCATGGTCACACGGTGGTGTTCCGCTATTTTACGCGTTGGTTTTGGATGAAGAAAAACACGCTGATGACTTCCCGGGTTTCCGAGCTAAAGGTGAACAAGCACCAACTGACAATCGGAGACAAGAGCATCGCCATCGACCGCATCGGCGATATTCACCTCAGTTTCTGGCTCCAAAAAGCAACAATCATGGACAGGGATGGCGCTGTTTTTCATACCATGCACGCCCATGCTGTCCTGTCATTCGATGTGCTGATTGGCGTCCTCAGGGGTCTTCAACACTTCCACTCCACGCGACCTACGCCACAATAAGCCGGCGAAAGCGAGCAATAACACACGTCGAACAAGGACGAGCCGTACACGCGCCGGGCCCACCGATCGCTACCTAAGGCAAAAGCCGTTCATTTCTGTTGGTCGGCTGGCTCATGTCGGCGCTGTTTGCCGGGGCAGGCGCCATTGCGCTGTGGATGAACATGCGGATCATGGCAGGGCGAGCTCTTCGCTGTCGTGGCGGGAAAAGTGGAAGTCGATCAACATGAGCAATCCATTTTCAAAGAAAACTTCGCGATGAATACGAAGAAAACGCGGACGAAAAAAAACCCCACATTTCTGCGGGGTTTTCTTCTTATAACTAGCCTGACGATGACCTACTTTCACACTGGTTGCAGCACTATCATCGGCGTAAAATCGTTTCACGGTCCTGTTC
>NZ_WHJF01000133.1:0-15795 GCF_011682185.1 Massilia genomosp. 1 | reverse complement strand
TCAGAGCTTTAACTTGAAACATTTCTTAACCGGGGGCAGAGCCTAATGGCGTTAACTTAAGCTCCGTCTTTCCCGCGCCGGCGGGAATCTATAGCACCTATGATGAGCGAAGGTGCTATGGATTCCCGCCTGCGCGGGAAAGACGGTTTTTAGGTTTGTGGCCAGAAAGCCGCTTAACTTAACGCCATTAGGGGCAGAGCCCGACGCCCCGACGCTCCAACGCCCACTAAAGCCTATGAACGCGCAAGACCGTTAACCCCAAAACCGTCATTCCCGCGCAGGCGGGAATGACGGTTTCGAGGGGGACGACAGGATGAGGGTTGGCCGAGACTCAGCGTTGGCCGGGACTCAGCGTCGGCCCCAATCAGCGTGCCGAAGTCAGCCTCCCCTGTCGCGCGCAACTTACTGCGCGTTGGTGCCGTAATAGCTGTGAATCTGGCTCGACCATTGCTGGTTGGCCATGTCCGGCCAGTGATCGGTGTCGAAACCTGGCGCATTGTCGATGCGCTCTTTTTCGATATCGAGCGTGAAACGCTTGTTGGCGGTGTCGAGCGTCAAGGCAGCCCAAGGCACGGCAAACAATTTCTCGCCAATCGTCAGCACGCCGCCGCTCGACATGACTGCATACGCAATCTTGCCAGTACGCATGTCCAGCATGATTTCCTTGATTTCACCAAGGTGCTCGTTTTTCAGGTTATGCACATGGTCGCCGATCAGCGTATCGGCGCCCATCAGTTCCGGACCCGGGCCTTTCGAGCCTTTGTCGACATACATGCCATAAGCATCGCGTTCTTCGTAGGACATTTTGACCTCCTGTGGTAAAAGTTCAATCCTGAGGCTTGAGCAAGATCATGTCTGTTCGCTGGCGCACACCAAATGAATAATCAGCAATCTTTCAAATTGATCAATAAGACATCCCCGACGTAGCCGTCGGCTCGGCCGTTGTTGCTGTTTTTTACCTTGTTTTGCGGAAGCATTGGCCGGTTTAAGGTATAATTTCAATTTCCCGCACGTGCCGTTCGGCACCATCTGCAATGACCAAATTTGTCTTCGTCACCGGTGGCGTTGTGTCTTCCCTTGGAAAAGGGATTGCCGCCGCCTCCCTCGCCGCGATCCTCGAATCGCGCGGCCTTAAAGTCACCATGCTCAAGCTCGACCCGTACATCAACGTCGATCCTGGCACGATGAGCCCGATGCAGCATGGTGAAGTCTTCGTCACCGACGACGGCGCCGAAACCGACCTCGACCTGGGCCACTACGAGCGCTTCATCAGCACCCGCATGCGCAAGGTGAACAACTTCACCACCGGCCAGATCTACGAATCGGTGATCCGCAAGGAACGCCGCGGCGAATACCTCGGCAAGACCGTGCAGGTGATCCCGCACATCACCAACGAGATCCAGGATTACATCTACCGCGGCGCCGAAGGCGTGGACGTGGCGCTGGTCGAAATCGGCGGCACCGTGGGCGACATCGAATCGCTGCCCTTCCTCGAAGCGGCGCGCCAGCTGTCGCTGCGCGCCGGGCGCAAGTCGGCCGCGTTTGTCCACCTGACCCTGGTGCCCTACATCGCTTCGGCGGGCGAGCTGAAAACCAAACCGACCCAGCACAGCGTGCAAAAGCTGCGTGAAATCGGCATCACCCCGACCGCGCTGCTGTGCCGCGCCGACCGCCCGATTCCCGACGACGAGCGCGCCAAGATCTCGCTGTTCTCGAACGTCGAAGAGCAGGCCGTCATCTCCGTGTGGGACGCCGACACCATCTACAAAGTACCGCAGATGCTGCACGACCAGGGCCTCGACGCCATCATCCTCGAAGCGCTCGGCCTGGAAGCGCCGCCGGCCGACCTGTCGATGTGGACCAAACTGATCCACGCGCTGGAAAACCCGAAAGCGGACGTCACCATCGGCATGGTCGGCAAATACGTCGACCTGACCGAGTCCTACAAGTCGCTCACCGAAGCGCTGCGCCACGCCGGCATCCACACCGAAAGCCGGGTCAACATCGAATACCTGGACTCGGAAGACATCGAGACCAAGGGTTGCGAGCACCTGGCCAAGTACGACGCCATCCTGGTGCCGGGCGGCTTCGGCAAGCGCGGCGTGGAAGGCAAGATCATGGCGGCGCGCTACGCCCGCGAAAAGAAGATCCCTTACCTGGGCATCTGCCTCGGCATGCAAGTGGCCCTGATCGAATACGCGCGCCACATGGCCGGCCTGACCAACGCCAACTCGACCGAATTCGACACCGACACCGACCAGCCGGTGGTGGCCCTCATCAACGAGTGGCAAAACCATGACGGCAAGGTCGAAAAGCGCGACGAAAAATCCGACCTGGGCGGCACCATGCGCCTCGGCGCGCAAACCTGCGCGGTCAATCCCGGCACCCTGGCGTTCGACATCTACGGCAGCGTCGTCACCGAGCGCCACCGCCACCGCTACGAGGCCAACAATCACTACCTGGCGCGCGTCGAAGCGGCCGGCATGATCGTCTCGGCGCGCACGCCGACCGAAGACTTGTGCGAGATCATGGAACTGCCGCGCACCGGAGAAAACGCGCACCCGTGGTACATGGGCGTGCAGTACCATCCCGAGTTCAAGTCGACCCCGCGTACCGGCCACCCGCTGTTTACGTCGTTCATCAAGGCCGCGCTGGCGCACAAGGCGGCCAACGGCCAGGCAGCAGCGGCGGTCGCACCAACAGGAGAGGCAGCATGAAGCTTTGCGGTTTTGACGTCGGCCTCGAGCACCCGATTTTTCTCATCGCCGGCACCTGCGTGATCGAATCGCGCCAGATGGCGATGGACACCGCCGGCACCTTGAAAGAGATCACCTCGGCGCTCGGCATCCCGTTCATCTACAAGTCGTCCTTCGACAAGGCCAACCGCTCCTCGGGCACCTCGTTCCGTGGTCCCGGCATGGACAAGGGCCTCGAGATCCTGGCCGACGTGCGCCGCGAAATCGGCGTGCCGGTCCTCACCGACATCCACACGATCGAAGAAATCGCCGCCGTCTCGAGCGTGGTCGACGTGCTGCAGACGCCAGCCTTTTTGTGCCGCCAGACCGACTTCATCATCGCCTGCGCCCAGTCGGGCAAACCGGTCAACATCAAGAAGGGCCAGTTCCTCGCGCCCGGCGACATGAAGAATGTGATCGACAAGGCGCGCCTTGCGGCCAAAGAAGCGGGCCTCAATGAAGACAACTTCATGGCCTGCGAACGCGGCGCCTCGTTCGGCTACAACAACCTGGTCTCCGACATGCGCTCGCTGGCGATCATGCGCGAATCGAACTGCCCGGTCGTGTTCGACGCGACCCACTCGGTACAACTGCCGGGCGGACAGGGCACCTCATCCGGTGGCCAGCGCGAGCACATTCCCGTGCTCTCGCGCGCAGCCGTGGCGGCCGGTATCGCCGGCCTGTTCATGGAAACGCACCCGAACCCCGCCCAGGCGCTGTCGGACGGCCCCAACGCCGTGCCGCTCGGCCGCATGAAGGAACTGCTCACGACCCTCGTCGAGATCGACCGCGTGGTCAAGAAAGCCGGCTTCCTCGAATCGCGCTTTGCATAAGTTTGTGTAGTGCGGCAGGTGCTGCCATCCCGATCGCCCTGACAGATGCAGGCGGACCGCCAACGGTCCGCCCACCTTTTTCTTACCCTTTGGAGATTGAAATATGAGTGCTATCGTTGACATTATCGGCCGCGAAATTATCGATTCACGCGGCAATCCGACGGTCGAATGCGACGTGCTGCTCGAGTCGGGCGTGATGGGCCGCGCGGCGGTGCCGTCGGGCGCGTCGACCGGTTCGCGCGAAGCGATCGAACTGCGCGACGGCGACATGAAGCGTTACTTCGGCAAAGGCGTGCTGCAAGCCTGCGAAAACATCAATACCGAAATCTCCGAAGCCATCATGGGCCTGGATGCGAACGAACAAGCGTTCCTCGACCGCACCCTGATCGACCTTGACGGCACCGAAAACAAGAGCCGCCTGGGCGCCAACGCCATGCTGGCCGTCTCGATGGCGGTCGCCAAGGCCGCCGCCGAAGAAGCCGGCCTGCCGCTGTACCGCTATTTTGGCGGTTCGGGCGCGATGCAAATGCCGGTGCCGATGATGAACGTCATCAACGGCGGCGCGCACGCCGACAACAACCTGGACATCCAGGAATTCATGATCATCCCGGTCGGCGCACCGAGCTTCAAGGAAGCGATCCGCTACGGCGCCGAGATCTTCCACACGCTCAAAAAGATCCTGCATGAGAAAAAGCTGGCGACTTCGGTCGGCGACGAAGGCGGTTTCGCGCCGAACGTGGCCAACCACGAAGAAGCCATCAAGTTGATCATGCAAGCGATCGAGCAGGCTGGCTACGAGCCGGGCACGCAGATCTGCCTGGGCCTGGACTGCGCCGCGTCCGAATTCTACAAGGATGGCAAATACCACCTTGAAGGCGAAGGCATGCAGCTCACCGCCACCGAGTTCACCAACATGCTCGCGACCTGGTGCGACAAGTACCCGATCATCTCGATCGAAGACGCGATGGCGGAAAACGACTGGGAAGGCTGGAAGATCCTGACCGAAGCGCTGGGCAAGAAGGTACAACTGGTGGGCGACGACCTGTACGTCACCAACACCAAGATCCTGAAAGAAGGCATCGAAAAAGGCATCGCCAACTCGATCCTGATCAAGATCAACCAGATCGGCACCCTGACCGAAACGTTCGCGGCGATCGAAATGGCCAAGCGCGCCGGATACACTGCCGTCATCTCGCACCGTTCTGGCGAGACCGAAGACTCGACGATCGCCGACATTGCCGTTGGCACGAATGCCCTGCAGATCAAGACCGGCTCGATGTCGCGTTCGGACCGCATGGCCAAGTACAACCAGCTGCTGCGCATCGAAGAAGACCTGGGCGACATTGCCAGCTACCCTGGCCGTAGCGCTTTTTACAACCTGAAGTAAGCCGACCGCACCGGCTGGCCACGCGCCGGCCGGTGCCACCCTCCCTTTCATGCGCCTCATTACGCTCGTTCTTGCGACCCTCCTGATCCTGATCCAACTGCCGCTGTGGCTGGGCAAGGGCGGCTGGCTGCGCGTGGGCGAACTGGAAAACCAGGTGATGGTTGCGCAGCGCAAGACGGTGGAACTCAAAGCGCGCAACGCCAAGCTCGACTCCGAAGTGCATGACCTGACGAATGGGACGGGCGCGGTGGAAGAACGGGCTCGCTTCGAGCTCGGCATGATCAAGAAAAACGAAATCTTCATCCAGATTCTGGATGCCAACGGCCATCCGAAAGAATCGGCCACCCCGCTCCCCCCGCCCAAGGCCGACGCCAAGACCACCCCCTGAAGCAAACTCCCAACACCGGGGTCAGAGCTTTAATTCGAAATAAGTTAGCCACTGGCACGGCTAGATCCAACCGGGGTCAGAGCTTTAAATTGAAATAGTTTGCTATTAGGCAACTTATTCGATTTGAATTGCTCTCCACCATGCGCAACTTTCATCACTGCTAATCGATTCCTTCGATGGGACGATTGATTGTTCGTAGAACGTTGGGCGCATTCGTTTTTACAGTAAGTACCAACTCGCGTTGCCGGATAGGCCGAAATTGCTAATTAAAGCTCTGACCCCGGTTGTAGGTGGGCGGCTCGTCAGCTTATCGGCAGTGATACTTAATCATCGGAAAAATCCTCTGCCTTTTCTATCATTTACGTTGACAAATACTTGCAATCGGTATTTAATTTCTGTAACGACAGAAATGAATGAAATGGGAGAAATCATGGCACTGGGACCGACTGAACAGAAATTCGTGCTGCATTGGGGCGAGATGGGCACGCGCTGGGGCGTGAACCGCACCGTGGCGCAGATTCACGCGCTGCTGTTCCTGGCCAACCGCCCGCTGGCGGCCGAGGATATCGCCGAGGCCTTGTCGGTCGCGCGCTCGAACGTGAGCAATAGCCTCAAGGAGCTGCAAAGCTGGAACCTGATCCGCGTCACCCACTTGATGGGCGACCGCCGCGATCACTTCGTGGCCCTCCAGGATGTGTGGGAGATCTTCCGCGTCATCGTCGAGGAGCGCAAACGGCGCGAGATCGATCCGACCCTGACCGTGCTGCGCGAATGCGCCATCGAGGCCGATACCGACAGCGCGCTCGAACCAGCCTCGCTGGCGCGCATGAACGAGGTGCTCGCATTTCTGGACATGCTCGGCACCACCTACGACGACTACAAGCACCTGCCTCCGGCGACCCTGCAGCGCTTCCTGAAAATGGGCGGCAAGGTTGCGCGCTTCCTCGGACCGGACGACAAGGCCCCATCATGAGCGGCGCCGAACTGACTCTCTACTTCGACGGCAAATGCCCGTTCTGCCGCGCCGGCATGGACAAGCTGGCGCGCTGGGACCGCGCCGGGCGCCTGGCCTTTGTCGATATGGCCGCCCCCGGCTTCGATCCCGCCCACCTGGGCGTCGACATGGCCGCCCTGAACCGCGAGCTGCACAGCCAGGCGCGCGACGGCCGCGTGCTGGTCGGCGTGGACAGCTTGCTGCGCTCCTACACCCTGGCCGGCCAGGCCTGGCGCGTGCTGCCACTGCGCGTACCCGGCCTGCGCGCCGTGTGCAGCTGGTCGTATCGCCTGTTCGCGCGTCACCGCTACCTGATGTCGCGCGTGCTCGGTTATCGCGCCCCGGGCTGCGTCGATGGCGTGTGCGAGCGTCCCAATCCCTTCTTCAAACAATGAAAGCGCGTATGCACTCACCATCCCTGCGCCAGTGGGCCATCCGCTGGATGTTCGCCACCATCGTCACGCATCTGGTGGTCGGCATGCTGCTGCCATGGTTCGCCGACGCCGCTGTTTTTCGCGATTACCATCGCGGTATCGAAACCGCCTTCTGGGGCGCCGGCGTGCCGCCCCAGGCCCACGCGCAGCAGATCTGGTGGATCTCGCTGTTCGGCCCCACCGTGCAAAGCGCGGCGCTGTGGATGGGCGCCCTGGCGTATATTGGCGCGCGCCAGCGCAGCGCCTTTGCCTGGGGCGCGCTGATCGCCGGCATGCTGTTGTGGG
Organism: Massilia genomosp. 1; assembly: GCF_011682185.1. Taxonomy (NCBI): domain Bacteria; kingdom Pseudomonadati; phylum Pseudomonadota; class Betaproteobacteria; order Burkholderiales; family Oxalobacteraceae; genus Massilia; species Massilia genomosp. 1. Next base: position 8,739 of record NZ_WHJF01000133.1, on the reverse strand, counting down.
CGCCGCAGGACATGCTGGTGTCGCTGCGCGCCGACTGCCTGGACAATATCTGGATCGATACCTTCGCGCTGGTGACGATGCTGCCGCCGCTGGTGTACCTGTTCTGCGTCGACCGCAAGCAAGCGGTGCGCACATGATCGCGTCCGAAGGCGAGTTATTCAAAAAGATCCTCGGTCGCGCGTGGAGCGGCCTGCATCCCGACATCCAGGCGCGCTTCGACCATAATCCCATGCCCGGCAAGCCGCTGCGCTACCAGGGCCAGATGACGGAGCTGACCTGTTCGAAAGTCGGCCGCTTGCTCGGCTACCTGACCATGCCGCTGATCCAGGGCGCGCTGATGCCGTATAACGATGCCGACTTCCCGGTCGATATCGAGGTCTATTCGAAAGAGGGCAGCGCGGCCATTTTCAAGCAGCGCATCTATCGCCTCAACGGGCGCAAGCCGGTGCAGTTCACGTCCTACATGTTGGAGAGCGCGCGCGGCGAAGTGCTCGAATACGTCGGCATGGGCATGGGGATGAAACTGGTGCTGGCGGTGCGCGACGGGAACCTGCATTTCGAAAGCGACGGCTATTTCTGGCAAGTGATGGGCGTGCGCATTCCGATGCCGGCCTGGCTCACGCCGGGCAAGACCTACCTGTGTCACCGCAATAACGACAGCGCGCAGTTCGATATCCGTATCGAGATCCGCCATGCGCTGTTCGGTACAACCTTCACGCAGGCGGGCGTGTTTCGCGAGGTGCGACCATGAATACCCACTTATTGGCATTGCAGTTGATGGCCTTCCAAGGCTGCCTGGGCGCCTTCGACACCCTGTATCACCATGAACTGACCGAGGCGCTGCCCGGCCGCGCCAGCGCCAGGCTGGAACTGTCGATCCACGCGGTGCGCGCCCTCATTTACAGCGCCATGTTCATCGGCCTGTCGTACTGGCGTTTCAATGGATTGTGGGCGGTGCTGCTGCTGGTGGTCTTCGCGGTCGAAATCGTACTGACCTTGTGGGACTTCGTGGTCGAGGACCGGACCCGCCTGCTGCCGGCCACCGAAAGAGTCACGCACACGGTGCTGGCGATGAACGGCGGCGCCTTCATCGCCTTGCTGGCCCTGAACGCGGGCGAAGCGCTGGCGCAGCCGACCGCGCTGGCGTGGGAGTCGCATGGCGCCTTGAGCGCCTTCCTGTTCGTCTGCGGCGTGGGCGTCGGCTTGTCCGGCCTGCGCGATGGGTTGGCGGCGCGCGCGCTTGCCCGCCAGGCGGCGCAGGAGCGCGCACCCGCCTTGCGCTTCGGCGAGCGTGAGTGCGCGGTGCTGGTGACCGGAGCCACAGGGTTCATCGGCCAGAGACTGGTGCGCGCACTGCTCGCCGACGGCCATCGCGTCACCTTGCTCACGCGCCAGCCGCGCGCCGCGGCCTGGATGTTCGACGCCCGCGTGGAGTGCATCGCCGACATGGCCGCCTTGCCGCCCGCGCGCCGGATCGATGTGGTGGTCAACCTGGCCGGCGCCCGCATCCTGGGCTGGCGCTGGAGCGAAGTGCGCCGCGCGGCCTTGCGCGCCAGCCGCATCGGCACCACGCGCAAGGTGGTGGCCTGGATCGCGGCGGCCCATCACACGCCGGCGTTGATGCTGTCGGCGTCCGCCATCGGTTACTACGGCATCCAGGCGCAGGGCGACAACACGGTGCTCACCGAGCGCGATGGACCGCAGCCGATGTTCATGTCGGACCTGTGCCGCGAGTGGGAAGAAGCGGCCGGCGCCGCCGCGGCGTATGGCGTGCGCGTAGCGTGCATGCGTTTCGGCCTGGTGCTGGGCACCCAGGGCGCACTGCCGATGATGCTGTTGCCGGTCAAGCTGGGCATGGGCGGCCCGCTCGGGGGCGGGCGCCAGTGGCTGTCGTGGATTCATGTGGATGACCTGATCGCCGGCATGGCCCACCTGTGGAGCGGGGACGAGGGCGGGGCCTGGAACTTCACCGCGCCCGAAGTGCTTTCGCAGGCCGATTTCAACAAGGTGGCGGCCAGGGTGTTGAAGCGCCCGTACTGGCTGCCGACGCCCGCCTGGCCGATGCGCCTGGCGCTGGGCGAACAGGCCGATTTGCTGCTCGAAGGCCAGCGCGTGGCGCCGGCCAGGTTGCAGGCCGGCGGTTTCAGCTTCCGCCATCCGGCCTTGGCCGGGGCGCTGGCGAATCTGTCTTGACGGCTTAGTCGATCAGGATCTTGACGGCGACCTTGCCTTCGCCGACCGGGCTGTCCTGGCGCACCAGCAGTTGGCTGCCCTTGGCGAACCAGAAGGTCGAGACGTAGCCGGGACGGTTGTAGTCGGTCGTGACGACCCAGCAGTCGATCACGCCGCCGGGGCCTGGCATGCCGGCCGATCCGGTCACCTTGAACAGGTAGCGCGCCGGACCTTGCTGGCTGCCCGGGTGATAGAAGTTGATGCGCGCCTCAAAGCCGTCGGCCAGCGGCAAGGCTTGCAGCGTTTCGATGTCGGTCTCGAAGTTGAAGGTCGGTTCGGGCGAGGCCACGACCAGGTCCTTGTTGACGCTCTCGGCCAGGTCCTTCATGCCGGTGATTTTGTCGGGGGCGAAGAGAAAACCTTCGACCACGCGCTTGCCATCCTTTTCCGTGATGCGCTCATGGGTGCGCGGGCGCAGGGAGCCGGCATCGAGCCACGACGTGACGGTTTTTAGCGACGCCGCCGCCGCCGCCGTGTCGTAGCGCTGCCGGACCCGCATGCGCGGCTGGCCATCTTCGGTGGAAAAGCGGATCTCGCGCGTGACGATGTCCAGCGGGACCCTGGCCTCGCCGCTGTGCATGTAGCGCAGGTAGTGGTGTACGCTTTCTTTGAGCAGCGCCGCGCGCGGCAGGGCGGCGCCCACATCGACGCTGGTGACGGCGGCGTAGCTGCAAGGGGCAAGGGCGGCTGTCATGGTCAAGGCGAGCAATGCAGGTCGGGGTGTACGCATGGCGAATCTCTCCTGTAGGTCAAAAACTCAAAAGGTCTTTCAATTCCTGGGCATTGCGGCGCGAGATTTCCAGCACTTTGCCGTCGCTCATGGTCACCTCGTAACCCATCGAGATCGATTCTTCGATGGCGCGGATTTCCTGCAGGTTGATGATGCACTGGCGGTTGGCGCGGAAGAAGAACTTGACCGGCAAGCGCTCCTCGATGCTGTTCAACGATTTTTTGACGTAGGCTTTTTCGCTGCCGAAAAAGATGCGCACGTAGTTTTTGCAGCTTTCGATATAGCGGATCGACTCCAGGCTCACCAGGTGGCAGCGCTCGCCGTCCTTCACAAAAATCTTGCTGTTGATGTCGAGCGGCGGCCTTGCTACCACTGCCGGCGCGGCGTCGGCGTCGGCGGCGGCCAGCTTGGCGATGGCGGTGGCCAGCCGTTCGTGGCTGACCGGTTTGAGCAGGTAGTCGACGGTGTTGTAGTCGAACGAGCGGATCGCGTATTCGGAGTACGCCGTCGTGAAGACGATGCGCGGCAGGTAGTCTAGCATCTCCAGCAGGTCGAAGCCGCTGGCGCCGGGCATGTGGATGTCGAGGAACAGCACGTCCGGCCGCAGTTCGGCGATCAGCGGCGCGGCCGTTGCGGGATGGTCCGCCTGGCCGATCACCTCGACCCCGTCGAACTGGCCGAGCATGCGCACCAGGCCCTCGCGCGCCAGGCGCGAGTCTTCAATGACAATCACCCTCATGCGGCGCGCTCCAGCGGCAGCGTGATAGCGACCTTGAAGACGCCATCGGCGTGCGCTGCGTCCAGGGTGGCCAGCTCGCCATACAGCAGATGCAGGCGCTGTTCGATATTGAGCAGGCCGATGCCGGTGCAGCCGGGCGTGGCCACCTGCGCGCCCGGGGCGTCGTTGCGCACTTCCAGTTGCAGGCACTGGCCCAGCTGGCGCGCCTCGACGTTGAGGGTCCCGCCGCCCTGGAGCTGGTCGAGGCCATGCTTGACGGCGTTCTCCACCAGCATCTGCAAGACCATCGGCGGCATCAGCGCGTCATCCAGGCCGGGCGCGATGCGAAGGGAAAAGTCGAGCCGTTCTTCCAGCTGCGTCTTGACGATGGCGAGGTACTTGGTGATGATGCCCACTTCATGATGCAGGCTGACTTTTTCGTGCCGGCTGCTTTCGAGCGAATAGCGCAGGATGTCGGAAAACGAGGTAATCATGGCGTCGGCGCGCTGCGCGTCTTCGTGGATCATGAAGCGGATGTTATTGAGTGAATTGAACAGGAAGTGCGGATTGAGCTGGTTCGACAGGCTGCTCAATTGGGCTTCCTTGAGGTTGTTTTGCAGGCGCAGGTTGAACAGTTCGGCGTTCTTGATGCGCCGGCTGCTGCTCACGCTGATGTAGATGAAGCCCCATATCGCCACGAACAACTGGCTCTTGGGCGCTTCGTCCATGAATTTGCTCATGATGAGTTCGGACGGGATCACCGGTATCTTGAGCGCTTTGTATTTGGCGCTGATGGCTTTCAAGAACATCGGCGTGACCACGGCGGTGACGCAGGCGCCGATCACCATGCCGGCCAATGCGCTGTACAACACCACGATGGCAATGAGCCGGGCGATCGGCACCGCATCGCCGCCGCGCCGCTTGTACAGCCAGCGCAGCACCAGCACCGCCAGCGTGTAGAACGGAATCCACACCAGGCTGGTGTAGACCTGCAACCTGACCATGAAACCCCACACGACGGCGATGGCGATGCTGGCCATCAGGCCGACCGCCACCGCGCTGAAGTGGTAAAGCCAGAAGTCGCGGTCGCGCGGGAAGAAGTGAAGTGGCATGCGGTCGGCGTATCGAGTCGATGATCGGAGAGCGCATTCTAACAAGATGGCCGGTGCGCCTTCGTTGCTGCTTAGTTGCCCGCTTACTTGCCTGCTTACTTGGCCGCTTTGCGCCGTTCGCGTTCGGCCGCGCGCGCCTTGACCAGTTCCGCCTCGAAGCGCATCGCCGATGCAGCCTGCGCTTGAACCGGTCCGCCCAGCGCCAGGCGGAAGCCTTCGCCGATGCTGCTCGCGTTATCGTCCCCCGCATGGCCGCGCACCACCGTGCGCACGTCGCGCGACGAGAAGCTGCCGCCGCGGTGCATCATCATCGGCGAGTCGCGCTTGCTGCAGTTGGTGGTCCATGCCGAGCCGTCCACCGGTGCGCCGTCGTAGTTCAGGTGCTCGCAATCGGCCACGTATTCACCCACATTGCCGATCATGTCGTACAGGCCGAAGGCGTTCGGCTCGTACATGCCGACCACGGTGGTAAACGCGGCGCCGTCTTCGCAGGTGGCGGCTTTGCCGCTGCGGCCGATGATGGCGGCGATCGCCTTGCTGCCGGTGAAATCGCGGATGTTCGCATGGCGGCACACCTCGGTGGCGTCGTTGCCGAAGTAATAGTCGCCCTGGCTGCCGGCGCGCGCGGCGTATTCCCATTCGGCTTCCGATGGCAGGCGGTATGGCTTGCCGGTTTGGGCCGACAGCCAGGCGGCGTAGGCGGTGGCGTCTTTCCAGGTGACGCACATGACCGGATGGTAGTCGCCCGGCGCGTAAGCGGGCGTGTTCCAGGCGCCCGGGCCCATGTCCATGCCCCACTCGGCGCTGGAGAACTTCCAGCATTGGTTTTCGGTCTTGTGGCCGGTCGCTTCGACGAACTGGCGGAACTGGCCGACGGTCACTTCATATTTCGCCATCTGGAAGGCGGGCACGCGCACCTCATGCACCGGCTGGTCGGTCGGATAGTCCTTGTCCGGTCCAGGCACCGGGCCGCCCATCGCGAACGTGCCGCCTTTGATGGCGGCCATCGGCGGTTCGGTCACGCTGCCGGCGGCGGCTGCCGCGCCGTTTGACGCCATCAGGGCCAGTGAGAACAGGAGGGTGTTTTGCATGTCGTGCCTTCATCAAGTAGGGTAGTGAGAATGAAGGGCATTCTGGGCGAGCGCGCTGCCGTTTTGGCAAAAAGGTGCCGACCGGCGCTATGCGGGGATGAGCGGCGATGCGCTTCGACAGACACGTCCGGTAACACTTCTTACCGGTGCATGCTGGTTGCAAGAAGCCAATTGCGGTGTAATGGCTGCATGGACGACACGCAGTAGTCGCCCTGGTCCCCGAAGTGACGGTATGTTCAGGCGGCCCATTTGCTGCGGGCAGTATTGACGACAGGAGTTCATATGCATAAGAAAGCCCTTATCATCGCCCTCATGGCTGTTTGCATGGGTACCGGCAGCGCCGCCTTCGCGCAATCGCGCGACTACCGCGGCGAGCATGATCAGCGCGGCGAACGCAATGAACGTTACGAGCGCAGCGACCGCGATGGCCGCCGAGACAACGACCGTTACGATCATCGCCGTGGCGACCGTGGCGACCGTGGCGACCGTTACGACGGCCCGCGTGGCGGCTACCAGGGCCACGATCGTGGCCAGTCGGAGCGCCAGCACTACCGCCGGGGCGCGTACCTGGAGCACCAGCATCGCGGCAGCAGCTATGTGGTCAGCGACTGGCGCAGCCGCCGCCTGAGCGCGCCGCCGCGCGGTTCGCACTGGGTGCAGGCCAACGGCGATTATCTTCTGGTGGCGATTGCCACGGAACTGATTACGCAGGTGCTGTTGAATCAATAGCGGTCATGCCGGGGCGGCGGCTACAATGCCGCTTTTGCCCCGGCCGCGCCGCCCGACCCGCCATGACCCTGAACCACGACACGTTTCATCCCGACCTGCGCGTGCTCCAGCGCGCATACGACACGCACGGCCTGGCATGGAGCGCGCCACGGCATGAGGCGGAAAGCGCCGACTATGCGGCCGCCAGCTTCGAGGTCGACGCCGTGCGGGTGCGTTTTCGCGTTGCCAAAATCACGCCGGCCAAGGTGGGGCAGTTCGTCACGCTGTGGAAACGCATCGGCGCCGGGCCGATCCAGCCGTTCGACGACACCGATGCGGTCGACCTGTTCGTGGTCAGCACCCGTGACGGCGAACGGTTCGGGCAGTTCGTCTTCCCGACGGCGGTGCTGGCCGCGCGCGATGTGGTGGCGCGCGGCGGGCAGGGCGGCAAGCGCGCGATCCGCGTCTATCCGCCATGGGTTGTCACGACCAGCAAACAGGCGCAGGCCACGCAGCGCTGGCAGCTCCCGTATTTTGTCGCGGCCGGCGCCGATGCGGCAACCACGCGCAGGCTCTATGGGCCGCGGTGACGCGTCTCCTGCTGCGACTTCCAGTATTCCAGCGGCGACGTGCCCACCAGTTTCGTGAAGTCGCGCGTGAAGTGGGCCTGGTCGAAAAAGCCCAGCTGACTTGCCAGGCCCGCCAGGTCCACCGGCCCCGGCCTGGCCAGGCGCCAGCTCGCTTCCTGCAACCGGTAGCGCTGGATCACCCACTTGGGCGACACGCCCACATAATGACTGAACAGCCTTTGCAGCGCGCGTTCTTCGATCCCCATTTGCGCGCACAGCGCGGCCACGCTGGCCGGGCCATCGACGGCGGCGGCGGCGGCCACCGCCTGTTCGGCGGTCAGCGCGCGTGGGTCGGGCGCCGGCAGCACGGCGAGCAGCATCGCTTCGGCCGCGCCGACCATGCCGGCGTCGCCGGCGCCCCCTAACACGCGCTGTTCGGCCTCCATCGTCGGTACGCGCAGGACGTCGTCGAATGGCATGGTGCGGTCGGCCAGGCGCGCGACCGGATGGCCGATGAAGGGCCGTAGCCCGCCCGGCTTGAAGCGCACCCCCAGCACCCGGCCCGCGCCGGCCACGCTGCGCTCGAACGCGCCGCGTACCACGCCATGGATGGCGCTCTGCCCCCGGTCGAACACCAGGTGCGCGTTCGGATACGGCAGCACGCGCTGGATTTCGGGCGCGCGCTGGCCCATGTTCCATTCGACGATCCAGTAGTAATCGACAAACATCGCCAGCGGCGCCGCCGGCGGGTAGGTGGCCAGGCGAATGCGGCGCGCCATGCCGAGCGGATCGACGATGCCTTTCGGCGTTGCCGGGGTGGTGTCGGGTTTATCCAAGATGTTTGCCGTCCTTGCGCTTACTGTGGTGGTTCCCGCGAGCGCGCGTATGCGTGCGGCGCCGCCCATCCTCTAGCCGAAAGTTTGCCATGTCCCTGTTCCGCTCCAGCGCAGCCGCGCTGTCCCTGTTGGCCGTCCTGCCACCCGTCAGCGCCCAGGCGTCGCCCGTCATTGCGCGCGCCAGCGGACCGTTCGAGATCACGATCATACCCGCCGGCGTCCCCGAAAAGGAAGGCCGCACCGTCACCGCCCGCATGGCGCTCGAGAAGCGCTACACGGGCGCGCTGGCCGCCAGCGGCAAGGGCGCCATGCTCACGGCGGTGAGCGACACCAGGGGCTCGGCCGCTTATGTCGCCATCGAGCGGGTCAGCGGGACGCTGGCGGGGCGCAAGGGCGGTTTCGTGCTCCAGCATGCGGGCACGATGCGCGCCGGGACGAGCCAGGCGACGATCACCATCGTTCCCGATTCGGGCACGGAGGAGTTAAGTGGCATCAGCGGCGCCATGACGCTCACCGTCGTCGACGGCAAGCACTTTTACGCGCTCGACTACGCGCTGCCCAACTAGTGTAGTGTTGCATTCTGTTTGCCGCTTAAGCGGCTGTTGGCGCGAATTATCTTTTGCAGGATATCGCGCGCAGTTGCTGTCCAAATAAATGGCTTCGGATTGGCATTGTGGTGCGCGACATATTGTTCGATTGCGGTTGTCAGTTCCGGTACGCTTTTGAACACGCCACGCCGGAGA
>NZ_WHJF01000132.1:0-16140 GCF_011682185.1 Massilia genomosp. 1 | reverse complement strand
CACTTCTTGCGAAGCGCCTAATTTCTTTTTTGTGAACATTTGATAATTTAAGTATTCAACGTCGCTTGCGCTTCGTTGGCACCTTCATCAAACGCCCACACTTATCGACTGTTAATTGTTAAAGAACTTGTTCTGTACCGCCTTCTGCCGTTTGCTACGAAGCGTTGTGTTCGTTGCAGCAGAGAGATGAGATTATGCGGCGTTTTGCGTTTTTCGTCAACCTCTTTTTTACCACATCATCTCGTTCGAGACGCCCTTAACAACCCGCCAACTACTTGATTTCGTTAACGTTTTCTTCGGGGAGGCGAACTATAGCAAACCCTCTGCCAGCTTGGCAAGAGGGTTTTATGCGACCGCTGCCGGGCACACATTTTCGCAACGTAATGCCCTCTTCTGGCGCGCCATCAGCTTACATGCGCTACTCCAACGCACCTCTGCCCCGCAGTCCGTACCGATCGCGTTTTCGCAGCAAGAAGGGCGGCATTGCCAATGCATGGATCGGGGTCCGGCGGACCGTCTCGACCGCTTCCGCCGGCGTTTCGACGATCGGCTCCTCCCTGCGGTTGAACGATGTATTGAGCAGCACCGGCACGCCGGTACGCGCGTCGAAGGCATGCAGCAAGGCGCGCAAAAACGGATCGTCGTGCGGCCCCACCGTTTGCAGGCGCGCCGTACAGTCGACATGCGTCACCGCCGGAATGAGGCGCACGGCCCGCTCGCGCACGGGCGCGGCGTACTGCATGAACGGCACCGGCCGGCACACGTCGAAAAAATTCTCCACCCGTTCAAGCAGGACCATCGGCGCCAGCGGACGAAACCATTCTCGCTGCTGGATGCGGGCATTGATATCGTCGCGCATCGCACCAACGCGCGGGTCGCCCAGAATGCTACGGTGACCGAGCGCACGCGAACCAAATTCGCTGCGGCCCTGGTACAGCGCCACCACGCGCGCCTCGCACAGCAGGTCGACCATGCGCGCGCACATGGCGGCAGGGTCGTCAAGGCGCTCGATCAGCAAGTCCGCGCAACTCTGCGCGGCGGCCTCGATCTGGCCAGCCAGCGGCTCCGGCCCCATGTAATCGCTGGTCCAGCGAAAATCGCAGGATTGTCCGCCCAGCTCGGCCAAGCCGTACAAGGCGCAGCCGATCGCCGTTCCCGCGTCGCCCGGCGCCGGGAGAATGAACACGCGGCGAAACGGGGTTTCGCGCAACAGGCGCTCGTTGGCGGAGCAGTTCAGCCCGGTGCCGCCGGCAAAGCACAGCGTGCGCGCGCCAGTCTGCGCATGCAGCCAGCGCCAGCGTGCCGGCCAGTTCGTGCTCGTACTCGGCCACCCGGGCGAACTCGGCATCGCACGAGTAGCATTCGACCAATATATCGATCGGCGCGTCCAGCCCGGGCAGGCGCGGCGCGTAGATCTTGCGGACATCGTCCAGCCGCCCCCAGTGATGCTTGTGCCGCGTCAGGCGTTCTTTTTGAATCGCCCAGGCCAGCTCGGCCCCGTGCATCAGGCAAATACTTGCGTCCTGCGTCCGGTTAATGCCAAGAACCACAGGCGCGCCGCCGCTCCCGCCTTGCCTTGCTGACTGCTGCCACATGATGCCGCCTCCGCTCCAAGAAGTAAGTTCACTTCGTTGGAGCGGCCGGCGGCATGTAAGTTCAACATCGATTCAAGCGCACACGCAGGCTCTGGCGTGTCGATGCAGGATCTTGCCAGCGCTAGAAGCCGATGAACGCATCGGGCCGGTCCGCAATCATTTCCGCTGCAAGGTTTTTCACCCGGCCAGTGTCGCGCCGATAAAAAGATCCTCGATGATTGAGGCCCGGAATGCGCTTGTTTCCTCGGTGCCGTCGATATTCATCAACACGGCCACCGCTTGGCTGTGATCGTCCGTCAGGGCGACCATGTTTGAAGCGCCATTGTCGGTGCCGGTATGGCCAACGACCTTGCGTTTCTTTGTTTCCTCGCCAGTCCAGCCAAGCCCTTGGTAGGGGTATATCTTTCGATCCACTTGCCGGCGCAACATCTCACGCACCGCATTCGGAGACAAAATGGCATTCCTGACCCGTTGCTGCTCCAACATTGCGTGGAGCGATTTTGCCAGATCGCTCACGGAGCAACGAAGCATGCCGGCGGGCACGTCCGGGTAGCCGTCTTGCGGCAGTTCCACGAACGCGTCGTTCTCAAACCTGTAGGGCTTGGCAAGAACGTCCGCAGCAAATTCCTTGAGGTACCAATGCGCGTTGGTAATACGAAGGGGGGAGAGGATGTTCTCTTCCACATAGGAAGAAAAGCTCTGCTTACTGACAGCCTCGACGACGTAGCCGGCCAAGGCCGCACCAACGTTGCTGTAATCCCATTTTGCGCCGGGTCCGGATTTGAGGAAAGAAGTGTCGGGTGAGTAGGCGCGGCCACCTTGCACGAGGTAATCCTTGAGGAAGCTCGACAGACTTTGGGTTGGATCGCCTTCGCCCGACAAATCTCCGTGCCCCTCGTCCGATATGCTGGACGTGTGGGTAATCAGATGGTGGGGCGTGATCGCCACACGTGGATGATTGGGGTTTCTGACGGGAAAGTCGATGAACTCGTTGACATCGTCGTGCAAATCATACCCGCGGCGCTCGAACAATTGCACCAGAGCGGATGCGGTAAACAGTTTGCTGACCGAGGCAAGATGCATGGGCGCCTGCACCGTCATCTTTCGCTGACTGTGGAGATCGGCGAAGCCGAAAGATGCCGCATACCGCACAGCTTTGCTTTCCGACGTGATGGCAAATGACGCACCGACCACCTTGGCGGCCTTCATGCGGGCGGGGACTCCTGCCTCGAAATCCCGTCGCCATGTCTCAAACGAGCCGCTTTTTCCTTCAGTCGCCAAGCCAAGGGATGCCTGCGGCGCCAACACGCCGGCCAATCCCATCTTGATCAATGACCGCCTGGATAAAAACATGATTAGTCTCCTTTGTGACCGCTGCGCATAAGATGGCCTGACGCGGTCAAATTCTAATCCCTGCGCTCACGCTGTGGCGATGTTTTTCTCCAGCTTGTCAAGACAAGTGGAAGACGCACGATTGCCTCTCTCGCGAAGGCGGTCGCCCCGGTGATGCCTGTCGACTATCCAGCTTGACGATCCATTTAACGCAGGCTCAGGGTCTGGCGTTTCCAGGCAGGATCTTGCCAGCGGTAAAAGCCGCTGAGCGCATCAGGCCGGTCCGCCGTCTTGTCCACCGCCAGCGTCTCGATATCGACAATCTCGAATGCGCGCTTGATGCGCCCCTCGATCCGTGCCTCGCGCGCCACCAGCACCTTGGGCGAGCCCGGCACCCAGCCGGCGAACTCGGCGTACCCCAGGGTCGGTTCGATCGGCGCCGGCGGCAGCACATCGACGCGCCAGCCGCCCGCGCCGCGATGGAACAGCCACAGTTCGCGCCAGCCGTCGAGCGGCTGCACCGCCAGCGCCAGCGCACTGGCCTGCGGATTGGCGCGCGCCGACGCATTCCACACGATGCCGTACGTGCAGCGCGAAGCCAGCGGCGTACGCGCGTCGTGCTGCGCGTCGACCAGCAGCACGCAGGTTTCGCCCGGCTGCCCGGGCCGCGTGAGCACATTCAGGCCGGCCGGCGCGGCCACGGGCAGCTCCGCCGCCCAGCGCACGCTGCCCGCGCGCACCGCCGCTTCGGCGTAGGCGCTGCGATCCTCCTCAGCCAGCTCCGTCTTGTTTACGCTGACCAGTTCCACAATCGCGCGCTTGGCCGCATCGGTCGGCGACGCATTCTTGCGCGCCAGCTCAAAGGCGATCGACGACCAGACCGCCGCGCGCCGCGTGTACACACGGTTGCGCACATGCTCTGGCAGGTCGTTCACGTCCACCTTGTCGAGCACCTCGGCGCGCCACTGGTCGAAGGCGTTACGCTGCGCCACCTTCAGCGCCGGGTCGACGCACTCGTCGCGCGTGAGCCCCAGCGCCGCCGTGGCGCGCTGGGTCGGGGTGGACGCCATCGCCAGCACGCGCCGGAACGCCTCGCCGTCGTAGCACAGCACAATCGCGCCTTCGCGCTCGTAGCTGCGAATGACCACGCCGTAGTTGGCCACCACTTCCAGGTGCGCCGCCACGACTGCCTCACTGCGCTTGTCCAGCCGCGCGGAGGCACGCCGCGCCAGCCGCTCGGCCATGCTGCCGAGCGCATCGAACACCTCGGCGTCGATGGCGATGGCCGGTGCGGCCTTCAGGAAAGCGGCCGCGTAGCCGATGCCCAGCGCCTCCGCGCCCGGCGTGTCGCGCACGAAGCGCACCACGGCCTTGAGTTCGGGCGCCGCCGCCGGGGTCAGGTCGAGCTGGCGCACGTGCGCCATGCGCACGTAGCCGGCCCGTTCGCGCCGGTGATCGTACACCTGCAGGTAATCCATTTTGGCGCCTCGGATTTCCAGGCTGTCGCCCTGCCACAGCACGGCCTGGGAAGGGGCCGAATCGCGCGGCGCGGCGCGCAGTTGCATCTCGTCGCGCGTGACGATGGCGATCGCCGCCGCGGCGGTAAGGGTAGCGAGCATGCTTATTGTTCCCCGGTTGCGGTGTCGGCTTCAGGCGCGCTTGCCACGGCCGCCGGCGCCGGCGCGTTCTTGCCCTGCCCCAGCAGCGCGGCGCCGATAAACCCGCCGTCGGTCGGCGGCGCGGCGATGATCACCGAGACCTTGTCGGACAATTTGTCGGCCATGGTCTTCTGGATCAGCAGCGGGTGGCGCGAGATCACGGCGCCGTCGCGTTCCATCTGCGCGGTGCTGACCTTGCCGACCACTTCCTGCCGGTACGCTTCGGCGTCGGCCAGCTTGCGGCGCGAATCGGCTTCACCGGTCGCTTCGATCACGCGCGCCTGCGCCGCGCCTTCGGAGGTCTTGATGCGCGAGGTCTTCTCGGCTTCCGCTTCCAGCCTGCGCTGCTCGATCTGCTTCTGCTTGAACGGCAGTACGTGCGCCATGGCCTGCTCCTGCGCCTTGGCCGCGATGATTTGCTCGTTACCGGCCGCTTCGGCCGCCTTTTCGCGCTTGATCTTGTCGGCGTCGGCTTCGAGCGAGGTCTGTTTCACCTGTTTTTCCTTCAGTTCGAGCGTGTAGCGCATCTTCTCGGTCTGCAGTTCTTCGGCCAGCAGTGTTTCCATCCCGGCCATGTACTCGCGCGGCAGCGTGATTTTGCCGATCGTGACGTGGCGCAGCAAGATGCCGTCGGCGGCCAGCTTGGGTTTGAGTTCGGCCTCGATCGCTTGCTGAATCTCGGCGCGCTTGCTCGAAAAAATCTCGCGCACGGTGTAGCGCGTAACGACTTTGTAGATCACGCCCTGCACCGCAGGGTCGATCACGGCCGTGCGGATATCGTCCGGCAGGGTTCGCGCCAGCGCCACCAGCTTGGCCGGATCGATCGCATAGCGCACGCTCAGGTCCACGCCCAGCGCCAGCCCTTCGACCGACTGGTAAGGCTGTTCGCCGCTGCCGGCCGCCTTGTAGATCTGGTCGAGCGCCGGCAACTGGCGCAGCTCATGCACGCCGGGTATCAACACCACGGTGCCGTCGCGCACCACGCTCGCCGCGCCGCTCAACTGGTTGATGCGGATGCCCACGTTGCCGCGCTCGATCTTCGCCACCGGCGGATGCTTGACCAGCAGGTAGCCGGCGCCGCCGAGGGCGCACAGCGCCAGCACGCTGCGCAAGCCCGGACGCGGCACCGCGCGCGCGCCGGAACGCGTTACCGCGCCGGCGCCCGCCGCCCCCTTCGCCAGCGCCGCACGTACCGCCAACACCACCTTCTTGATCCGATCGGACATTTGCCTCACCTTTTAGTTTTCCGGTCCTGCACCCGCATGACCCTGAGGCGTATCGTGCCCGTCATGGCATGGAAGTATCAATCCCCCCGCCGGGCCAGGTTGCTCACCGCGCGGAGCTTTGGCCGCGCCGCGTGAGGAAAAGCTCACAGGCCGCATATGACTTTTCGGTCAAAAGCGGGGATACTGGCACCCTTACCAAACAGCAGGAGCAACACATGCCCAAAGTGGCCGTCATCGAGGATGACCTCCCGACCAGTAACCAGCTGCGCAGCTGGATCGAGGCGGCCAAACCGGGCATCGTCGTCGACCAGTGGTTCAGCCGCGACGAGGCCGAGGCGGCGATTGCGCGCGAACGCTACGACCTGGTGGTGCTCGACATCGAACTGGGACGCGAGCGCCATGCGGGCGTGGCCATCATCAACGCCATCAACAAGAAGCACGCGACCCCGGTGCTGGTGGTGTCGGCCATGCCGGCCACGATCTACCGCAGCATCATGAAGGCGCTCGACGCCTGGGACTACCTGCAAAAGGCCACCTTCGAGGAGGCCGACTTCACCGACACCTTCCTCGAGATCCTGCGCGCGGTCAAAGAGCGCGACAAGCCGGCCCTGGACGCCGACGAACTGGCCATGGACCCGCTGCGCCAGCGCTCGCCCACCTGGCGCGGCCAGCGCATCAACCTGCCGCTGACGGCGCAGCGCATCCTGGCGGCCCTGTTCGCGCGGCGTGGCCAGGTGGTGTCGTACGAGGAGTTGTACGAGGTGGTCAAGAGTGGCCGCAACCGCGACAACATCCGCAAGCACGTGAGCACCATCCGTGACGCCTTCCGCGAGATCGACCCTGCCTTCGAGTGCATCGAGAACGTGCCGATGCGCGGTTTTCGCTGGGCCGACTGAATGACGCGGCGCCGGCGCTGGTTCGTGCCCTACCGCCTGCGCATCCTGCTGCGCGCGGCCTTTTTGCTCCTGGCGCTGGCGACCCTGGGCCTGGCCGTCTCGGTGCTGCAGCAGGAAAAACAGCTCAGTTACAGCAATTACCAGGTCAGCTTTCGCAAGACCGGGGAGCAGATCAGCGCCACCCTGCGCCATCCGGCCGGACAGCTTGCGCTGCTCAATCCGCCGTTGGCCGGGGCCACGGCCCCGGGCCTGCGTCCACTGCTGCTGCCGTTTCCCGCGCTCGACTTCGATGACCAGCAAAAGGTGCAGCAAGCGGTGGCCATGTCGGGCTGCATGCGCCAGTTCGGCCCCAGCGCCAACCTGTGCGCGGCGATCGGCAACAACCCCTGGGCCGGGGGCTTCATCTATGTGGCCGGTAGCGTCGACCTGGCGCGCCTGGTCTCGCACCGCAGCGGCGACGAAGTCTTGAACCAGTCGCACCGGGTGCGCGTGAGCGTGTCGCTGCGCGGGCGTACCTACCAGTGGATCGCCCCATTCGAGGAAGAACCGCGCCAGCCGAGCGGCCCGTACGCGCCCCTGCGCGGCCGGTTGACCGGCTTTAACACGGCCGACGAAGGCCGCAAGCACACCCGCCCCGTGAAGGACTTCCGCGGCTGGATATGGCAAAACGCGCAGTGCAACGAGCCGGCCGCCGGCGCCGATCCGGCCAGTTGCCTGCGCAATGCCTTCTTTTCGGTGCGCCTGCCGGTCAGCGTGCTGCAGGAAGACCTGTTCGGAAGCGACAGCGCCAACGAACGCAAGGCCTGGCCGCCGCTTGACCTGGACAAGATCCGCGTCAGCGTGGTGGTGCTCGCCCCCGGCGCAGGCGCGGTGGTGCTCGACAGCGACAAAACCAGGGCGGCGGACGGCTTCTCGCTGGCCGACCTGGCGCCCATGCTGCTGCCGGGCGAAACGCTGCGCATCGAGAAGGTCGGCGCCGCCGCCGGCGCCACACCGCTGATCAAGCTGGCCGGCGCCAGCGGCGCCGGGGACGCGTCGCAGCACTTCCTCACGGCCCTGATCCGGCGCCTGCCGGTCGACATCTACGACACGCCGCTGGCCGCCACCCACCGGATCGCCACGCCGCTGGGCAGCTACGACGTGGTGCTGGCCGGCGACGTGCGCAGCGTCAGCCAGAGCCTGGGCGTGGTGGCCAGCCGCATGGCCTGGTTTGTCGGCGCGATGCTGCTGGCGTTGATGCTGGCGTGGCTGGTGATCGAAATCGGCATCATCAGCCGCATCAAGGAACTGATCGAGCGCGCCGATTCGGTGGCGCGCACGGTCAAGGAGCGTAGCGATGCGTCGCAGCCGGACCTGTCCGACCTGCGCGGCGACGATGAACTGGGCGTGCTGGCCAGCTGCCTGCACGAGCTGTTGCGCCGCGTGCGCGAAGATGTCGAGCGCGAAGCCATCCGCACCGAGCAGGAACGCGACATGTGGCACGCGGTCGGCCACGAGATCATGTCGCCGCTGCAGTCGCTCATGGCGCTGCACGGCACCGACGGCAACCAGAGCGCGCGCTATGTGCTGCGCATGCAGCAGGCGATCCGCGTGCTGTACGGACGCGCCTCGCCCAGCGAAGCGTTCCAGTCGACCGTGCTGCAGGTGACCGAGGTCGACCTCACCGCGTTTTTGCGCAACGTGGCCGCCAACGCACCGTGCGCGGGCATCACCGACGTGGTCTTCCACGGCGCGCCGCAGGCGGTGCTGGTGCGGGCCGACGAATATTCGCTGGAAGACGTGGTCACCCACGTGCTGGTGAACGCGCAGCGCTACCGTCTGCCCGGCACCAGCATCGACATCACGCTCGAGGCCAGCGAAACGAGTGCCGGCGTGACCATCGCCAACCGCGGACCGAGCATCGCCGACGATGTCATCGGCAGCATTTTCGAATACGGCGTGTCGGACCAGGAAGAAGCCGGCGCGCACGGCAACCGCGGCCAGGGCCTGTTCGTGGCCAGGACCTACATGGCCAAGATGGGCGGCACCATCGTCGCCAGGAACTTCGGCGACGGCGTCGCCTTCGTGCTCACGCTGCAGCGCGGCGCCGCCTAGATTTTGATTGCCTGATTTACAAGCAGTTCTGCTCCGGGTTACTATTCATCTCTATTCAATCATGGGCAGACGCGGTGAGACTGATTCGTACAACCCGCCTGGTACGCAGGCAAAAACACAGTGTAGTCCAGTGCGAAATCGACCTGTGCGAACTGCCCGATGGCGCTACGCGCTATCTCGTGAACGTGCGCCAGGGCCGCAGCGGCGACGACTGGCGCGAGTACACGCGCGCCGCGCAGCCGGTCGACCTGGCCACGGCGGAGCAGCTCTTTGCCCAAGTGCTGGCCGAACGCCAGGCGCAGGGTTTCACCGATGCGGCGGCGCCGCCCGCGCAAGCGGACGACATCGCGCCAGCCGCACCGATTGACCCCGCGCGGCGCGCGGCCGACGCCGTGCTGCTTGGCCGGCTCGACCCGGGCCTCTGGCGGCGCCTGAAAGACGGGCAGCGTACGCGCACCGTATGGCGCATCGGCGAGCGCCGCCTGGCCGCCGTGGTGCCGCTGATGGTCAGCCTGATCGGGCGCGGCACCACGGCGCTCGACTACTGCCTGGCCTGGGCCATTGGCCGCTGCGGCGACGCCGGCGCATCCCAGGCCATGCTCGAACTGTCCACGCGCGGCAGCTCGGACGCGGTGTGCCGCATCGCCAGGCAGGCGTGGCTGCAACTGGCCGATGAAACGGAACTACGCCAGCACGCCGATCAACTGACCGCCGCCTGGCCGGCGCCCCTGCGCGAGGCCTGGGTCGCGCGCGACCAGCAAGCCATTGCGCAGCTGTGCGCGCAATCGGATCAATGGAGCACCTTGTCGCTGTCGGACTGGCTCGAACAGCTCGACCAGGTGGCGTTGGCCGATCCGCTGGCGCGCGGCATCCTGCTGGCGCAATTGCGCCAGTTGCCCCTGCGCGCGGGGACGTTCCGGGCGGTGCGGCATATTTACAAGGCCGCCGAAATGCGCGAGGATGGGGAGCTGTTTGGCCTGATCCAGCAGCGTTTCGACACCACGCCGGCCCAAACGTCGAGCACCTATTCCTATGTGCGGGTCGAGGGAAAATGGGTGTCGTACGCCGAGATGGCGGCGCGCCCCGACAGCACCGTGGCCTACGGCGCGCGCACGCGCGACTACCTGCGGCTGCGCGGCTGGCGCAAGCTGCGCCGCCTGGCCCAGGATGGCGAGCCGGCCTACGTGAGCATGGCCAGCGGCGCGCTGCTGGCCATGGACGACGCCGACGCCGGCCAGCCCTACACCCGCGATGGCCGCTTTTACTGGCTCGATGGCCGCTATCAACAGCACGGCAACCGCAGCTACGACGCCTACAGCCACTGGACCATGTTCAACCGCCTGCTGCGCAGCGAAGGCGCATGGACCGGCAACCGCAGCGGACGCAGTTGGTTCCAGGTCGGCCCGATCGTGCCGGCCAGCGGGCGCGAAGAAGCCTTTCCCGCGCTGTGGGATGCGCGCCCCGGCGCCTTGCTGTTCCTGATGCAGCGCAGCCGCTGCGAGGGCGTGCATGCATTTGCCGCGCGCGCGCTGGCCGACAACACCGCCTTCTGTGCCCGGCTCTCGCTCGACCAGATCGGTACGCTGTTGCGCAGTCCTTACAGCGACACCGCGCGCTTCGCCTTTGCCTTGTGCCGCCAGCGCTTCGCCGATGGCGTACCCGATACCCGCTGGCTGCTGCTGTTGCTGCAATCGAGCCTGCCGGAGGCACGCACTTTCGCGCTGGAGTGCATCAGCCGCGCGCCCGATCACTACTGCGCCGACGCGCTGCTGGTGGCCACCCTGGCCTGCTCGCCCGACGAAGCGGTGCGCCGCCATGGCCGCATGCTGTGCCAGTGCGCGCTGGCCCTGCCCGGCCAGGCCGACGTCATCGTCCTGCTGCTGCTCGACTGGCTGGACAACTGCGGCGACCTCGATCAGGCCGAAATGGTGGTTCCCGAGATCGCCGCCGACCTGGTGTGGCTGCTCGACCGCCCGCTGCGCGCGGCCGCCGCGGTGGCGCCTTACGCGCGCCTGCTTGCCCTGCTCGGGCATCGGCTGGCGAGCGTGCGCATCGCCGCCGGCGAATGGCTGTTGCGGCATGCCGAGCCGGCGGGCGCGATTCCCCCTGAAACCCTGGCGGCGCTGCTGCAAGAGAGCGACGCCGGCGTGCGCGCGATCGGCATCAAACTATTCAGTGCACTGCCGGAGCACATGCTGGCCGGCCAGGCCTTGCTGTTCGCCGTGTTCTGCACCCATCCGGATGCCGCCGTGCGGCGCGCCATCGACAGCGCCCTGCAGCGCATCGCCCCCAGCGATGCGGTGTTTCGCGCCACCCTGCTGCCGCTGCTGCTCGACACCCTGTTCCATACCGAGCCGGCCGAGGGCGTACATGCGGACCTGATCGCATGGATCCTGGGGCCGCTCAACTCCGGCGCGGACCATCTCGACCGCGCGCTGCTGGTGCGCCTTTTGTCGGCGCGCAGCAAAGGCGCACAACTGCTCGGGGCGCAGATGCTGCCGCGCTTTTCGAATACCGATTTCAGCGTGGCCGACTGGGCGCAGTTCGGACGCAACGAAAACGCCAGCGTGCGACGCTGGGCCTGCGCGGCCTTTACCGAACACGCGGCCCGGGCGCGCACCCAGATGGAAGCGGCGCTGCGCCTGCTCGACAGCACCTGGGACGATACCCGCGCCTTCGCGCGCGAGTTCTTCAGCAAGCAATGCGCCAGCGAAGACTGGACGCCGTCCCTGCTGGTGAGCCTGTGCGACCACCTCGACCCCGAGGTGCAGCGCTTCGGACGCACCATGCTCATGACCCACTTCGACGTCGCCGACGTCACCGAATACATGCTCAAACTTAGCCAGCATCCATCCGCCAACATGCAGCTGTTCGTGAGCAGCTGGCTCGCCAGCGCAAGCGCCGGCGACCTGTCGAAGCTGGAACGCCTCGAACCGTACTTCTTGAACGTGCTGTCGCAGGTCAACCGCGGGCGCGTGGTGAAGAACCGCGTGCTTGATTTCCTGCGCGCGCAGGCGCAAGCGTCGGAGGCGATCGCCGCCTTCGTGGCCCGCTTGTTCGCGCGCCAGGTGCTCACCGTCGCCATCACCGACAAGGCGCAGTACATCGAGGGCCTGCGCGCGATCCAGGAACGCTTCCCGGCACTGCCGGCGTTGATGACGATCGAGCCGCCGCGCGTACACGCGAACCTGCGGGGACCGCAATGAGATTCGAATACCGCTACTACGGCGCCAGCACCGTCAGCAACAGCGCCTCAAGCACCGAGATGCGTTTCGCGCCCGACACCTTGCGGGCGCCGACCCATTTCGTGGCCCAGCTGAACAAGCACATTCCCTTCCGCGAGGCCATCTCCGCGCTGCACGACGTGGTGGTGGCCGACCAGCGTTACCAGCCGCCCGACAAGACCGCATACCTGGCATGGCGCGCGCAGAACGAAGACCCGGCGCTGGCCGAACTGATCGACCGCAACACGGACCTGCGCGCGCGCATGGTGCCGTTGACCGAAGAACTCAAGGAACTGCGGGCGAAAAAGAGCCTTGTCCTCAAGCCCTTCGCCGCCGCCCAGTCGAAATACTTCGACTATATCTACAAGGCCAATTTCGACGCCTGGGTGGTGCTCGACCCGGTCATCACGGTACACCCGGACCGGGTGTTCTTCGAGTGCTTCAGCCGCGACGAGTCGAGCTATGCCTCGCTCAGTTGCAGCCACGAGGTATTCGACCGCGTCGGCGAGTTCGCCTGCGGGACCACCAATGTCGACTACTCGGAAGGACTGTACGGCGAGTTCCAGAAAATCCGCGACTACAAGACAACGCGGCTGGCGATCGACCCGAGCGGCTTCCAGGTCGCCACCGCGGGTGATCCATCGTTCAAGGAAGATAAGATCGACGTGCCGGAAACCTGGGTGCGTGGTTTTCTGCAGGTGAGCAGCGCGATGAACCTGCCGGCGCGCAGGCTCGATCTGCATCCGATGGATGTACACAATTTCTGCCACCTGCTGCGCCGCAAAAAGGAGCGCGTCGGTCCGAGATCGATCCGTTTCATCCTCACGCCCGGAGAGCCGATCCGCGCGCTGTTCGAGCCGTGGAACGATGAACTGGTGTGCCGCCGCTCGATCTACCACGGCAATGCGGCCGAAGAAATCCGCATCTGGGGGCGGCGCCGCCTGATGCTGCTCGAACGCCTGATTCCGGTGGCGCACAGTTTTACCGTACACCTGATGGGCAGCGGCATGCCGAGCTTCTGGATCGCCAACCTGCCCGACATGCAGCTCACGCTCGGCCTGTCCGGCTGGACCGCCAACGACTGGGCGCGGGCCGGCCAGTTCGACCTGCTGGCGCCGCGCGGCGATGTCGATGACGACAGCAAGGCGCGCATTTTCGCGGCGCTCGGGCAGCGCTGGTTCGCCAGCGCCGACCAGCTGGCGGCCGATACCGGCCTGGCGCGCCCGATGGTCGAAAGCGCACTGACCATGTACACCCAGGCCGGACGCGTGATCTACGACCTGACGCAGGGCGTGTACCGCCTGCGCGAGTTGTCGCGCGAGCCGTTGCCGCTGGACGTGCTGCGTTTTGCCAGCGCGCTGGAAGAAAAGGCGGCAACCTTGCTGGCGGTGCAAAGCCTGAGCGAACAGGCCAGCGAAGCGCTGCCCGAGGGCGGCCTGCGCCTGCGCGCGCGCAGCAAGGAAAACGGACGGCCGTACCAGGTCATGCTGCGGCTCGACGCCGACCGGCGCATCGTCGATGGCAGTTGCGAGTGCAATCACTACACCCAGAACCGCATGTACAAGGGGCCGTGCGTGCATATGCTCGTGCTGCGCATGGACCAGGCCAGGCGCGACGCCGCGCTTGACGCTTGATGCGCGATGGACGCACTTTTACTAAACCACGGATTCAAACCAATGCTTGAGGAGCCCGGAATTCACCTGTTATACTCGCATCAACAAGCACGGCGGGATGGCTCTTGCAAACCGGACGGCGGATCGCCGTCCACGTTGTCAGCTCTTCCCACGCGTCACTGGCACGCTCTTCACTGTGCCGTACCATCACCAGTAGCGCGACACGGTTTGGCTTCCCTGAAGCCGATCAGCGCTACTGGTGCGGTACGGCGTCGAGTGGAGCGCTCCAGTCCTGCAGGCCCTTCGATGATTGTCCCGCCGTGCTTGTGTAGTTTGCGTTTTCCCTACAGTGTTTTCCGTGGTGCTCTTCGCGAGACCAGGACACGATGACTTCCCCTACTCCCTCTCCCTCCGAACTGACGCGCGCGCAGTTGTACGAACGCATACGCGGCAGCTCAAAAGAAGAAGTGGTGCTGACCGAGATGCAGCGCCTGGGCTTCTGGCCGGCCGACAGCGGCCAGCCCTCGGTCGAAGCGGACCTGATCCGGCGCGAAACGGAACTGACGCAAGCCTTGCAGAAGCTGGGCAGCGAGCTGCATCACCTGCAAAATCCGGAAGCGGCGTTGCGCATGCTGCGCAAGGAGCGCATGGCCAAGGCCAAGGCGCGGCGCGAAGAAACGCGCCAGAAGCGCGCGCTGGCACGCTTCGAAAAAGCCCAGGTGTGGCACCGGCGGCGCGAGCACGAGGTGCTGTATCTCGGCGCGGGTGTGTCTGCCGGCTTGAATCACGCCGAGAGCGACGCCGCCAAACTGGCCGGGCTGGCGATGCCGGTACTGCACAAGGCGGAAGAACTGGCGCAAGCGATGGGCATTACGCTGTCTGAGCTGCGCTTTCTGGCGTTCGAACGGCGCGTCTCGCGCATCAGCCATTACCGGCGCTTCGCGATGCCCAAGAAAACCGGCGGCGAGCGGATTATTTCGGCGCCGATGCCGCGCCTGAAACGCGCCCAGTACTGGGTCCTCGACAATGTGCTGGCGCGCGCGCCGCTGCACCAGGCGGCGCACGGCTTCGTGCCGGGCCGCTCGATCGTCAGCAACGCGGCGCCGCACGTCGGCCAGGCTGTCGTGATCAATCTGGACCTGAAGGATTTTTTCCCGTCGATCGGCATGCCGCGCATCAAAGGCGTGTTCGCGCAACTGGGCTACAGCGAACAGGTGGCGACTATCCTGGCGCTACTGTCGACCGAAGCTGCGACCGATGAAGTAAGCATCGATGGCGAGACGTTTTTTGTGGCGCATGGTTCACGCGCGCTGCCGCAGGGCGCGCCGAGCAGCCCTGCGTTGACCAATATTTTGTGCAAGCGGCTCGATGCGCGCCTGCAGGCATGCGCGGCCAAGCTGGGTTTTCGCTACACGCGCTATGCCGACGACCTGACGTTTTCGGGTGACGCCGAGGCGCGCAAGCTGGCCGGCAAACTGCTGTGGCGCGCCAAGCAGATCGTCATCGATGAAGGTTTTACCCCGCATCCCGACAAGCAGCATGTGATGCGCGATGCGCAGCGGCAGATGGTGACCGGAATCGTGGTCAATCAGAAGCCGTCGCTTGAGCGCGAGACCTTGCGGCGTTTTCGCGCCACGCTGTTCCAGCTCGAGAAAGATGGACCGGAGGGCAAGCAGTGGAACGGCAATTCCAACGTGATCGATGCGATGGAAGGGTATGCGCAGTTTATCCGGATGGTCGATCCGGCCAAGGGCATGCCGCTGCTGGTGCGCGTGCGCGCCGTGCGGACGCGCTGGGGAGCGGCCGGCGTCGAGAGGACACTGTCGCAGTCGAAGCGCAGCAGTGCGTTTCGGGCGCTGTCGGCCCAAGGAAAGGCGCCGTGGGATGGCTGGTGGCAGGCCACTGTGGCGTGCAAACCGGTGCTGGAGAAAACCGCCGCGCAGCTGGCCGCCGAGAAGAAGGCGCGCAAAGCTGACGAGGCGCCGGCGGTTCCCGTCGACTTGAAGAAGCCTGCCGGTGCGAATACCCGTGTCGCGCGTCCTGCGGCAAATGCGCCACCGGTGATAGAAGCGCCTTCGGTACAGGCTACTTCCAGCAAACCGGCAGGCGATAACAGTCTGCGTGTGGCGATCGCCGTGCAGGCGGCGCTGGTTCTTGCGTTTGCGCTGGCAACGCAGCGCGTGCTGCCATGTATTTGCATGGCCGTGATCGTGTTTCAGTCGGCGGTTTTCCGCAAACCGCGTTGGGGATGGTTTATCTTTATTGTGGTGGTGTGGAGCGCGATTGCGCTGAAGTGGTAATAAGGAAGCGCGCGGGCCAGTTGGCCCCGCGCTTGTGCAGCACATCATCCCGATTTGATACGAAAATACGGACGAAAAAAAAACCCGGTTTGCACCAGCGCGATCTTGAACGCGCTTGGGCTTACCGGGGCCTTTCTCTTATAACTAGCCTGACGATGACCTACTTTCACACTGGTTGCAGCACTATCATCGGCGTAAAATC
>NZ_WHJF01000131.1:0-16335 GCF_011682185.1 Massilia genomosp. 1 | reverse complement strand
CGTCCTGGGTAAGCACAATCTCCGTCGCAATTCGCATTAGCTTTCTCCTGGTTGATGCACAAGAATAGCGCCTCATCCGCGATATTTCAATACGAAGCACTGAGAATGCAACACTACACTAGCGCTGCCGCCGGCGCCATGCATCGCGCCGCTGCTCATGCCGTCCGTATTTTCCGTATTTTCCGATTGCATTGATTTCATGCTGTCTTCCTTCCGGTTCGTTGATCGACTTCCTGCCCAGCTCCGTGTGTACGGAGTGCGTACGCAGGCCTGGTAAAAGTATCGTGGTATTTCCAGTGGGAACTTTTGACGGGGATGCAAGGGGGGCACTGCCGTATTCGGATACGGACATAAAAATACCAATCAAATCCGCCGTTGCGATAGCCTGCTGTCAAAAAATGCCACGGCGGCAAGGCGCGCCGCCGCAGGCCCAGCATGCCGATGAGGCCCAGGCCGACCAGTGCCAGCGAGGCAGGCTCGGGCGCCCCTGCGGGCGGCACCGTGACCTCCGCCTGGCTCAGGGAAAAACTCAAGTCGTTGAATTCGTACGGCCCGCCGCGCAAGTCCTCGAAGCTGACCAGCGTGACATCCGGCGTCCAGTTCGCCTGCGCGCGCGCATGGGAACGGCGGTCGCCATTGCGGCTGGCCTTGCCCGAGAAAAAATCGCGCCCCGTATTGTGGACATGCAGCCGAAACACCAGTTCGCTGCCGGCCGCAAACCGGCCCAGGTCGAGCGTCTTGCCCACCGGCGTGCTGCGATTGTTAAACATGAACACGTCGTTGTTGTCGACCCCGTCATCGGTGAACAGGTACACATCGTCCACATACTCGGCCGAGCTGCCCAGGTAGGTCGCCACCACGGGGCCCGGGCCTGTCGCCAGCACGGCCAGGCCTTCGGTGCCGCTGCTGGCGATGGGAATGGCGTGCGCCGCGCCGGGCATGGCCAGCCCGGCGATGGCCGCAGTGCAGGCAAGCGATGAATGAAGTAATGAACGAAGTAATGAATGACGTAACTTCATGCCCATGAACTCCTCTTGAAACGGTGGTCCACGCCGTCGATCGGATGGCCCATCATAGGCAGGCGGACAGCTGATGCATAGCTATGCGATTTGCGTATAGCTTTTTCGCGAATATTCATATTTCGGGGGTGCTTCGCAAGCTTAGACTCCTTGTCATCCTTGACTAATGGCTAAGCAATGAAAATCATCAAACTGACGACGTACCGGGTTCCGCCGCGCTGGATGCTGCTCAAGATCGAGACAGACGAAGGCATCGTCGGCTGGGGCGAACCCGTGATCGAAGGGCGCGCGCGCACGGTCGAAGCGGCCGTTCACGAGATGACGCCATTGTTGATCGGCCAGGATCCGGGCCGCATCAACGACCTGTGGCAAGCCATGTACCGCGGCGGCTTTTACCGGGGCGGCGCGATCTTGATGAGCGCCATCGCCGGCATCGACCAGGCCCTGTGGGACATCAAGGGCAAGGCGCTCGGCGTGCCGGTCTACGACCTGCTGGGCGGCCGGGTGCGCGACAAGATGAAAATGTACAGCTGGGTCGGCGGCGACCGTCCGCTTGACGTCATCGCCGGCATCCGCAAGCTGCGCGAAGTCGGCATCGACACCTTCAAGATGAACGGCACCGAAGAACTGCGGATGTTGGACAGCGCGCGCGCGGTCGACCAGGCGGTCGGGCGCATCGCCGAGATCCGCGAAGCGTTCGGCAACGACATCGAATTCGGGATCGACTTCCACGGCCGCGTGGCCGCCCCGATGGCCAAGGTGCTGCTGCGCGCGCTCGAACCCTACCGCCCCCTGTTCGTCGAAGAGCCGGTGCTGGCCGAGCAGGCCGAGTATTACCCGCGCCTGGCCGAAGCGACCTCGATCCCGCTGGCGGCCGGCGAGCGCATGTACTCGCGCTTCGAATTCAAGCGCGTGCTCGAACAGGGCGGCCTGGCGATCCTGCAGCCCGACCTGTCGCACGCCGGCGGCATTACCGAATGCGTCAAGATCGCAGCCATGGCCGAAGCCTACGATGTCGCCGTGGCGCCGCATTGCCCGCTCGGCCCGGTGGCGCTGGCGGCCTGCCTGCAGCTCGATTTCGTATCGCACAACGCCGTGCTGCAGGAGCAGAGCATGGGCATCCACTACAACGAGGGCGCCGAACTGCTCGACTACGTCATCAACAAGGAAGACTTCTGCATGGACGGCGGTTACATCGCCGCGTTGACCCGCCCGGGCCTGGGCGTGGAAGTCGACGAAGAACGCGTGATCGAAGCGAGCAAGAACGCGCCCGACTGGCGTAATCCCTTGTGGCGCCACGAGGACGGCAGCGTCGCCGAGTGGTAGCCATGCCCGCGTCATCGTCGTGGTGCTCGCTGAAGGCCTTGGCGCAGCCATCGCGCCTGTCGCACCATCCCGGGCGCCATCTGCTTTAGCGCCGACGGCCGGCGCATGTTCTTCGCCGACGCCCGCGCCAGCCGGATCATGGCCTGCGATTACGATGCCGAAGCGGGCGGCGTGGGCGCGCCCGAGGTGTTCGCGCAGCTCGAGGCCGGACGCGGCCCGCGCGGCGCGGCGCTCGACCTGGATGGCTGCCTGTGGAGCGCCCAGGCCGGCCAGCTGCTGCGCTACGCACCGGATGGCAAGGTAGTGCAGCGCATTGCGCACGATTGCACCAGTATCGCCTTTGGCGGCGCCGGCCTGACGCAGCTCGCCGCCGTTGGCGCGGGCGGCTTGTTTACCGTCCCTGTTCCCGGCGTCGCGGGTCAGGCAGACAGTCCGTTCGACGATCTTCGACCGCAATAAATACATTCATAAGCAACCAATAACAACAGGAGACCACCATGAAATTACGCACCTTTGCAAAACTCGCCGCCGCCGCCCTGGTGACCTGCGCTGTCGGCGCCGCCCACGCGGCCGATCCGGTCAAGATCGGCTTCCTGGTCAAGCAGGCCGAGGAACCGTGGTTCCAGGATGAATGGCGTTTCGCCGAGCAGGCCGCCAAGGACAAGGGCTTCACCCTGATCAAGATCGGCATTCCGAACGGCGAAAAAATGATCGCCGCGATCGACAACCTGGCCGCCCAGAAAGCCCAGGGCTTCGTCATCTGCGCGCCCGACGTCAAGCTGGGCAAGGCGGTCGAACGCGCCGCCTCGCGCAACAAGATGAAAGTCATCTCGGTCGACGACCGCCTGCTGGACGGCGCCGGCAAGCCGCTGGCGTCGGTGCCGCACATGGGTATTTCGGGCTACGAAATCGGCAAGCAGGTGGGCGCCGGGCTGGTTGCCGAAATCAAGGCGCGCGGCTGGAATCCGGCCGAAGTCGGGGTCCTGCGGGTGGCCTACGACCAGCTGCCGACGGCCAAGGAGCGCACCATGGGCGCGGTCGACACGCTGAAAGCGGCCGGCGTACCGGCGGCCAACGTGATCGACGCCACCCAGGCGAAGACCGATACCGAGTCGGCTTTCAACGCCGCCAACATCGCCTACACCAAGCAGCCGCGCTTCAAGAAGTGGGTCGCGGTGGCCTTGAACGACGAATCGGTGATGGGCGCGGTGCGCGCCGCCGAAGGGCGCGGCATGCGCGCCGACGCCATGATCGGCATCGGCATCGGCGGCAGCAAGACGGCGCAGAACGAATTCGCCAAGCCGCAGCCGACCGGGTTCTTCGGCACCGTGATGATCAGCCCGAAACGCCACGGTTACGAAACCGCCGCCAAGCTGTACGACTGGATCGCCAGCAACAAGGTCCCGGCGGCGGAAACGCTCACCGCCGGCATGCTGATGACGCGCGCCAATGCCGACAAGGTGCGCGCCGAGATGGGGCAGTGATCGACGATGTCCGCCTATCTCCAGTTTGACCAGGTCTCGAAGCACTTCCCCGGCGTGATCGCGCTCGGGGGCGTGAGCTTCGAGGCCCATGCCGGAACCGTGCATGGCCTGCTGGGCGAAAACGGCGCCGGCAAGTCGACCCTGCTCAAGATCCTGGGCGGGCAGTACCGCCCGGACGGCGGGCGCCTGCTGCTGGGCGGGCGCGAAGTGCGCTTCGCTTCGGCCAGCGACGCCATCGCCGCCGGGGTGTCGATCATCCACCAGGAACTGCAGTATGTGCCCGAGCTGACCGTGGCCGAGAATGTCCTGCTGGGCCGCATGCCGACCCGCATGGGCTTTCTCGACAAGGGCGCCGCCAACCGGCTGGTGGCGGAGCGGCTGGCCAGGATCGGCGTCGAGCTCGACCCGAATGCGCGCCTGGCCGACCTGTCGATCGCGCAGCGCCAGATGGTCGAAATCTGCAAGGCCGTGATGCAGGACGCCCAGGTCATCGCCTTCGATGAACCCACCAGCAGCCTGTCGCACCGCGAAACGGAGATCCTGTTCCGCCTGGTGCGCGAGCTGCGCGCCGAAGGGCGCACCCTGATTTACATTTCGCACCGGCTGGAAGAACTGTACGCGCTGTGCGACGCCTGCACCATCTTCCGCGACGGGCGCAAGGTCGCCACCCACCCGGTCATGGCCGACGTGCCGCGCGAGCGCCTGATCAGCGACATGGTCGGGCGTGAACTGAGCGACATCTACGACTACCGCGCACGGGAGTTGGGCGCCGAGCGCCTGGTGGTGCGCGGCATGGCCGATGGGTGCGACTTTTCCGTGCGCGCCGGCGAAGTGCTGGGCTTTTTTGGCCTGGTCGGCGCCGGGCGCAGCGAATTGATGCGCCAGATGTACGGCGCCGACCAGCGCCTGCCCGGCACTGTGCTGCTCGACGGCGTGGCGGTGCCGATGGGCGGGCCGTCGGCGGCGATTGCCGCCGGCATCGTCCTGTGTCCGGAAGACCGCAAGGAGCAGGGCATCCTGGCCCAGTCCTCGGTGGCCGAGAACATCAACATCAGCTGCCGCCGCCATGCGCTGCTGGGCGGGATCTTCCTGCGCCATGCGCGCGAGGCGGCGCTGGCCGACGAATTCATCGCCCGCCTGCGCATCAAGACCCCCAGCCGCGAGCAGGAAATCCGCCTGCTTTCGGGCGGCAACCAGCAGAAAGTGATCCTGGCGCGCTGGCTGGCCGAACCGGACCTGAAGGTGCTGGTGCTGGACGAACCGACGCGCGGCATCGATGTGGGCGCCAAGAACGATATCTACCGCATCATCCACGAGGTGGCCGCGCGCGGCTGCTGCGTGATCGTCATTTCGAGCGAACTGCCCGAAGTGCTGGGCATCGCCGACCGCGTGGCGGTGATGCGCGACGGCCGCATCGTGGGCGAACTGGCGCGCGCCAGCGCCGACGAACAAGCGGTGCTGCGCCTGGCGCTGCCGGACACGCTGCCAGATATCGGCAATCAGACGAACGATAACGACAACAACGGCGACAACGCCGATACCACCTCCCGGAGAACCGCATGAGCACCATCCCAGTCACCCACGGCGGCGCCCCGGCGCTGGCCAGGCGCCAGCGCGCGCTCCTGATCGAATACAGCATGCCGCTGGCCTACGCGCTGCTGTTCGCCGTGCTGGCGGCCACGGTCGATCACTTCTTCTCGGTCGCCAACGTGGTCGGCCTGATGCTGTCGGTCGCGCAGATCGGCATGGTCGCCTGCACCATGATGCTGTGCCTGGCCTCGCGCGACTTCGACCTGTCGGTCGGCTCCACCGTCGCCTTTGCCGGCGTGCTCGGGGCGATGGTCCTGGAACGCAGCGGCAGCGTCACCCTGGCCGTCGGCGCGGGCCTGGGCGCGGGCGCCTTGATCGGCGCCGGCAACGGCGTGCTCATTGCCTACCTGCGCGTCAATGCGCTGATCGCCACCCTGGCCACCATGCTGATGGTGCGCGGACTGGCGTTTATCGCCTCGCAAGGGCAGGCGGTCGGGATCAATTCCGACGCCTTCATCGCCTTTGGCGACGCCCAGGTGCTCGGCCTGCCGCTGCCGGTGCTGGTGGCGGGCGCCTGCTTCCTGGTGTTCGGGGTGCTGCTCAATCATACGGTCTTCGGACGCAATACCCTGGCCATCGGCGGCAATCCGGAAGCGGCGCGCCTGGCGGGGGTCAAGGTCGAGCAGCTGCGCGTCTGGATCTTTTTGCTGCAAGGGCTGGTCACCGCGCTGGCGGGCCTGATCCTGGCGTCGCGCATCACCAGCGGCCAGCCGAATGCGGCGCAAGGGTTCGAGCTCGATGTGATTTCGGCCTGCGTGCTGGGGGGCGTGTCGCTGCAGGGCGGCAAGGCGCGCATTTTCGGGGTGCTGATCGGGGTGCTGATCATGGGGACCGTGGAAAACGTGATGAACCTGCTCAATGTCGATTCCTTCTACCAGTACCTGGTGCGCGGCGCGATCCTGCTGGCGGCGGTGCTGCTGGACCAGTTGAAAACGCGCGGGGAATGGCGGACGTAAAATGCGGTGCGGAGGGCGGCGGCGTGGACCAGCGCTGAGATAGGAGGTCATACATGTTGACGTTTTAGCCATTGCACATATATGATCGACATCCCCGACCCCGACAGCCACCCATGCCCGATCCACGCTCCGACCGATTTGTCCGCTCGCACCTCAAAACCCGCCATCTGGTGCTGCTGGTGGAACTGGGCCGGCACGGCTCCATCATGCATGCGGCCCAGGCCGCGAACCTGACCCAGCCCGCCGCCTCCAAGCTGCTCGGCGAACTTGAACACGCGCTCGGCGTGCAGTTGTTCGAGCGCCTGCCGCGCGGCGTGGCGCCGACCTGGTACGGCCAGGTGCTGATCCGCCGCGCCGGCGCCGCCCTGGCCGAAATGGACGCCGCCCACCAGGAAGTCATGGAACTGCTCTCCGGCCTGCGCGGCCGGGTCGACGTGGGCACCGTGCTCACGCCGTCCACCCGCCTGGTGCCGGAGGCGGTCAACCTGCTCAAGGCGCGCCACGCGCGCGTGCATGTCTCGATCAGCGTCGATACCAGCAAGATCCTGGTGCAGCGCCTGCGCGCCGGCGAACTCGATCTGGTGGTCGGGCGCATTCTCGACACCGGGGCCGCCGCCGAACTGCACTTCGAGCCGGTCACCGACGAACCGCACAGCCTGATCGCGCGCGCCGGCCATCCCTTGGCCGGGCGCACCGGCCTGACGCTGGACGAACTGGCGCGCCAGGGCTGGATCTTGCCGCCCAACGGCAGCATTTTGCGCG
The DNA here is from genome assembly GCF_011682185.1 of Massilia genomosp. 1. Taxonomy (NCBI): domain Bacteria; kingdom Pseudomonadati; phylum Pseudomonadota; class Betaproteobacteria; order Burkholderiales; family Oxalobacteraceae; genus Massilia; species Massilia genomosp. 1. The sequence goes on along the minus strand of NZ_WHJF01000131.1, from coordinate 9,198 downwards.
ACCGCCTGACCGCCTTGTTCCTCGCGCGCGGCCTCGAGCCGCCGGCCGAAACGGTCGAAACGCTGGCCCTGCCGGTCATCGCGCACCTGCTCACCGGCAGCGACATGGTGGTGGCGCTGCCGCTGGAACTGGTGCAGCCTTACCTGCAAACGGGCCTGCTGACCGTGCTGCCGTTCGACCTGGGCATCCGCATGGACATGTACGGCATCATCACGCGCCGTCACCACCAGCTCTCGCCGGGGGCCGAGAGCATGCTGGCCACGATGCGCGAAGTGGCGGCGCTGCGCTATCCGAAAGCGAGCTCATCTATATGATTCCGGCATGCCAATTTCTGAATAAGCAATTGGAATGAACTCCCCGGACCCGGTAGCATCGTCCTCATGCGCCGGCGGCGCGTTGTCGTTCGCTGGAGCGCACGCCGGTGAAACTTTGGCGGCGTTTTGCTGTCGATACGCTGACCAGGCGCACCATCGCCCGCACCGGCGCGGACATTCCGCAAGCGGGGGGCTGCCGGCGCCGAATGGCGCCCGCAGCCCCGCTCGTCGTACCTATCATAAGGGGAAGCATGCACACGCAATTACTTGGAATCGACTGGGGAAGCAGCAACCGCAGGGCCTACCTGGTCCGGCGCGACGGCAAATGCCTTGCCCGCCATGCCGATGACCAGGGCATGCTGGCTGTCGGCGGCGACTTCGCCGGCGCGCTGGCCAGCCTGCGCGAACGGATGGGCGTGGCGCCCGGCGTGGCGGTCGTGATGTCGGGCATGGTCGGCTCGGCCAGCGGCTGGCAGGAAGTGCCCTATCTCGACACCAACGTCCCGCTGACCGGCTTGCCGGCCCACCTGGCTGGCGTGGCAGGCCACCCCGGCTGCTTCATCGTGCCCGGCTACTGCACCCGCGACGGCGCGGTGGACGTGATGCGCGGCGAAGAGACGCAACTGCTCGGCGCGGTCGGGCGCGGCCTGCTCGATGGCTGGGTAGTGCTGCCCGGCACCCACAGCAAGTGGGTCTACTTGCGCGCCGGCAAGGTCGACCAGCTGGTGACCTATATGACCGGCGAACTGTTCTCGATGCTGGCCGCCGGCGGCACCCTGGCCGCGCTGATGGCCGGCGCGCTTGACGACGACAGCGCCTTCGCCGCCGGCCTGCAGGAAGCGCGGCGCGCGCGAGCGCTGTCGAACGCGCTGTTCGGCGCGCGTGCGCGCGTGGTGTCGAAAACGATGGCGGCGGCGCAGGCGCGTTCCTTTGTGAGCGGCCTGCTGATCGGCGCCGAATTCGTGGCCGCGCAGGGCCACGCCGACGGCGCCATCGATATCATCGGCTCGCCGCTGCTCGCCGCGCACTACGAGCGCGCGGCCGCGCACTTCGGCATGCCGGCGCGCGTACACGACCCCGACGACGTTTACCTGGCCGCGCTGGCCTATTTTTTCGAAAGCGTTTAGTGATGGACACGACTATCATGGATACCACTCAATTCAACCCACCCCTGGTCGCCATCTTGCGCGGCCTGCAAGAAAACGAAGCCGAAGCGGCCGGCGCGGCCTTGTTCGGGGCCGGCTTTCGCCTGCTCGAAGTGCCGCTCAACCGCCCCGGCGCGCTCGCATCGATCGCGCTGCTGGCGCGCATGGCGCCGGCCGGCGCCATCGTCGGTGGCGGCACCATGCTCAGCGTGGCGGACGTGGAGGCGGTACACGCGGCCGGCGGGCGCATGCTGGTCGCGCCGAACTGCAACGCGCAAGTGATCGCGCGCGCCGCCGCCCTCGGCATGCTGTGCGCGCCCGGCGTGGCCACGCCGAGCGAAGCGTTCGATGCGCTCGGCGCCGGCGCCCACGCGCTCAAGATCTTTCCGGCCGAGATGGTCGGCCACGCCGGCCTGAAAGCCTTCAAGACCGTGCTGCCGCCGGGTACGCCCCTGTGGCCGGTCGGCGGCGTCACGCCGGACACGATGGCCGATTGGGTCGCGGCCGGGGCCACCGGGTTCGGCATCGGCGGGGCCTTGTATTCGGCCGGTACCACGCCCGAGATCCTCAGCTCGCGCGCGCAAGCGTTTGTCGACGCCTGGCGCGCCACGCAGGCAGATTAGTCAGACCGTCAACCTCAAGATCAACACGTATGAAAGCAGGAACCCTCATGGAATTTGCGAACTATCCCAGCCTGGCCGGCAAAGCCGTTTTCGTCACCGGCGGCGGCTCCGGCATCGGGGCCGATATCGTGGCCGCTTTTGCGCGCCAGGGCGCGCGCGTGGCCTTTGCCGACCGCGACATCGCCTCGTCCACCGAACTGGTCGACGGCCTGGCCGGCGCCGTTGCGCACACGCCGTACTTCATCGGCTGCGACCTGTCCGACATCGATGCGCTGCGCGCCAGCGTCAAGGCGGCCGGCGAGCAGCTGGGCGACTTCGATGTGCTGGTCAATAACACCGCCAACGACGAGCGCCACGACTTTTTGCACGTCACGCCGGAGTATTTCGACGCCAAGATGGCGATCAACCTGAAGGTCGCATTCTTCGCGGCCCAGGCGGTGATCGAAGGCATGCAGCGGCGCGGCGGCGGCGCCATCATCAACCTCGGCTCGACCGGCTGGAAGAACAAGGTGGCCGGCTACCCGGTGTACGCCACGGCCAAGTCGGCCGTGAACGGCCTCACGCGCAGCCTGGCGCGCGAGTACGGCAAGCGCGGCATCCGCGTCAACACGCTCACGCCGGGCTGGGTGATGACCCCGCGCCAGCTCGACAAATGGGTGGACCCGGCCGGCGAGCGCGCCATGGATGACAAGCAATGCTTGCCAGGGCGCATCGTCGGCGCCGACGTGGCCAGCATGGCGCTGTTTTTGGGCGCGCATGACAGCCGCATGATCACGGCCCAGGAATTCGTGGTCGACGCCGGCTGGACCTGATGCGGTGTCAACGGTGCGCCACGTTGTGGATACTGCAAGTTAAAATCGCTGATATACCGTCCCGGTGTTGCCGGCTTGCCTTGACCGGACAAAACGGACGGTGCATGCTTTCACAATAATGTTACGATGGCATGCGCCAGGCGGAGCGCATGCCACCCGTCGTTATCGGCGACAACCAAGCGGGTACTGGATGCGTTTGACATTTGACTTCCTCTCCAACGGCGGTGAACTCGGCGCCCTGATGCGCGCCAAGGACTGGAGCGCGACGCCGCTCGGGCCACCCGAACAATGGCCGACGTTGCTCAAGAGCACGATCCGGCTGATCCTCACGTCCAGCCACCCGATGTTCCTGTGGTGGGGCAAGGACCTGGTGCAGTTCTACAACGACGCCTATCGCCAGACCATGGGGCCGGAACGTCATCCGGGCGCCTTGGGCGGCTGCGGGCGAGAGTGCTGGGAAGAAATCTGGCCCATCATCGGCCCCCAGATCGCACTGGTCATGAACGGCGGCGGCAGCACCTGGAACGAAGACCAGCTGGTGCCGGTCACGCGCCACGGCAGGCGCGAGGATGTCTGGTGGACCTACGGCTACAGCCCGATCGAGGACCATGACGGCGTCCACGGCGTGTTGGTGGTGTGCAACGACGTGACCGCCCAGCACAAGGCCAAAGCCGCGCTCGAGCGCATGAACCTGGCCCTGACCGAACAGATCGCGCAGCGCGAGCACGCGCAGCGGCATGAAGCGATCCAGACCTCGCAGCGCCTGCGCGCCGAACAAGCCCTGCGCGAACAGCGCGAAGCCGAATCCATGCGCCTGCGCCTGCTGTTCGAGCAGGCCCACGGCTTTATCTGCATCCTGCGCGGGCCGGAGCATGTGTTTGAATTCGTCAATTCGGCCTACCTGCGCCTGGTAGGCCAGCGTGCGCTGACCGGCAACAGCGTGCGCGAAGCGCTGCCGGAGATGGTGGAGCAGGGATTTGTCGAGCTGCTCGATGGCGTGTATGCCAGCGGCATGCCGTACAAGGCGGGCGACCTGCGCATCGAACTGCGCCAGGCGCCCGACAGCGCGCCGACCCACGCCTACATCGACTTCGTGTACCAGCCGATCCTGGAAAACGGCGCTGTCAGCGGCATTTTCGTGCAGGGTTTCGACGTGACCGACCGCTGCATGGCGCGCCAGGCCTTGCAGCGCAGCGAGCTGCGCCTGAAGGAAGGGCTGACAGTGGCGCGCATGGTGGTGTGGGACTGGGACCTGGACAGCAACGATGTGGTGTTTTCGGACAATGCGCCCGAACTGTTCGGCGCCAGCTGGACCAATATGCGCCAGGTATGGCACTGTTTCGACCCCGACGACCTGACACGGATGGAACTTGCGCGCAGCGAGGCACTCCAATGTCATGGAAGCTATGGCGATGTGGTGCGTCTGCGCCGGCCGGACAATGGCCAGCTTGTCTGGTTGCAGGTGTACGGCACCGTGGTCTCGGACGAGGCCGGCAATGCCAGGCGCATACGCGGCGTGTCGATCGATGTCAGTGCCCGCAAGCGTGCGGAGGAATCCTTGCGTGAGGCGGGGCGCCACAAAGATGAATTTTTGGCGATGCTGTCGCACGAACTGCGCAACCCGCTGGCGCCGATTCGTTCCGCAGCGCATTTGCTGGGCATGGCGCCGGACAATATTTCCCGGGTGAAGATGTCGAGTGTCATCATCGAACGCCAGGTCAATCATATGACCAGCCTGATCAACGACCTGCTTGATGTGTCGCGGGTCAACACCGGACTGGTGGTGCTCGACAAGGAGGTGATCGACCTGCACCAGGTGGTGCAGGAATCGGTAGAGCAGACCGAGCCGCTCATCAGCGAGCGCGGCCACGAGTTGCGCCTGGACGTGCCGGCCGAGGGCGTGGTGGCGGTGATGGGCGACCGCAAGCGACTGGTACAGGTGCTGACCAACCTGCTGCACAACGCGGCCAAGTACACGCCTGCCGGCGGGCGCATCGCGCTCGAGGTCAGCCATCATGGCGACACGGTCGAGTTGCACGTGCGTGACAACGGCATCGGTGTCGAGGCGCTGCTGATGCCGCATATTTTTGACTTGTTCACGCAAGAAAAGCGCTCGTCCGACCGCTCGCAGGGCGGGCTCGGCCTGGGGCTGGCGCTGGTGCGCAGCCTGGTGCTGCTGCATGGCGGGCACGTGACGGCGGCCAGTCCGGGGCCGGGGGAGGGGGCGACCTTTTCGGTGTACCTGCAAAAGCACGCGCTGGCCGGCAGCGCCGGCGCGGCCTGTCGCGGACCCGGCAGCCATGCGGGCGAGGGCTTGCGCCTGATGCTGGTCGACGACAACAAGGACGCCGCCAACGCCATGGCCATGGTGCTCGAATCGGCCGGCCACGTGGTCATGGTCGAGCACGATCCGCTGCGCGCGCTGGAAAGCGTGGGCAACTTTGCGCCCGACGCCTGCCTGCTCGATATCGGCCTGCCCGGCATGGATGGCAACGAACTGGCGCGCCGGCTCAGGGCCACCGTACACGCGCGCGCGGCCACCTTGATCGCCGTGACCGGCTACGGCAACAAGTACGACAAGGCCAGCGCGGTACAGGCCGGCTTCGACCATTATTTCGTCAAGCCGACCAACACCGCCGAGCTGATCGGCGTGCTGGCCAGCATCAAGCCGGTGCCGCGCGCAAGCCAGGCTTCGCCCGTTGCGGAGCGGATCGAGGGCTGACGCCGGCTTGACGATACAGGACCGGCTGGTAGGGCGCATCGGGCGGGGCTTGCGTCGCTGACGAACCCGCTCGGGACACCCGCGCAATCGTATTGAAAACGCAATTTTCCGCGCGGGTGATAAAGTTTCGCATCATTGAACTCCAGGTCAGCCCCCATGCCCGCGCCGCTATTTATCATTCTCAACGCCGGTTCCGGCCACGCCGAAACCGAACTCCAGCGCACCACCATCGAAGACCTGCTCACCGCTGCCGGGCGGCCATTCGAACTGGCCGTGGTGGACCAGGCGGGCGAGCTGGGCGACATTGCGCGGCACATGGCCGCGCGCGCGTGCCAGAGCGCAGGCGTGCTCGTTGCCGCCGGCGGCGACGGCACCATCAACACGGTGGCGCGCCAGGCGGTCGAGAGCGGCTGCCAGTTCGGCGTGCTACCGCAAGGCACTTTCAATTATTTCGGCCGCACCCACAGCATTCCGGAAGACCTGGGCGAGGCCGTGCGGGCGCTGCTGACGGCACGGGTGGAGCCGGTGCAGGTGGGGCTGGTCAACGAGCGCGTATTCCTGGTCAACGCCAGCATCGGCCTGTACCCCACCTTGCTCGAAGAGCGCGAGATCGACAAGAAGCAATACGGACGCAGCCGGCTGGTAGCCATGCTGTCGGCCCTGAAAACGGTGCTCGGATCGTACCGGCACCTGCACATCAACGTCGAGCTCGATGGCAAGACGCGCACCCTGCGCACGCCCACCCTGTTCGTCGGCAACAACCGTTTGCAGATGGAGCAAGTCGGCTTCGCCCCGCTGGCCGAGCGCATCGACGATGGCAAGCTGGCCGCGCTGGCGCCCCAGCCAGTGGGCAAGTTCGGCATGCTGGCCTTGCTGGCGCGCGGCGCGCTCGGGCGTCTGAGCGAGGCCCCCAACCTGCACGCCTTCGGCCTGACCCGCATGACCGTCAGGCAGCGCGGCCTGGTCGGGCGGCGCCGCATGAAGGTCGCGATCGATGGCGAGGTGACGCAACTCGATGCGCCGCTGGTGTTTCGCGTGCTGGAAGGACAGTTGTTGCTGCTCAAGCCGGCGCCGGGCATGGGCCAGGCCGGTCGGGAAGACATGGCGCTGGCCTCCTGACCGTGGCCCGCTGCGCCTGGCGCGGCGCGGTTTTTCTGGCGCGGGCCCGCCAGCGCCCGTATTGGCTGGTCTACAATGCGTAGCTTGTCCGTATGAACCTGGTCGACCATGAACGCTCTTAAGCTGATGCGCAGCACCCACCGCCACCCGTCCGCCATCCTGCTGCTGGTGCAGCTGCTCGGGATGCTGCTGTATCCCCTCATCGAATCGACCCCGAGCGGGCTGGTGGTGTTCAACGCCTTCGGCATCATCGTGCTCGGATTTACCACCCACATGGTGCGCCGTACGCCCGGGCACGAGTGGGTCAGCGCCGGCATCGCCCTGCCGGTCATCGTGCTGCTGGTGCTGCAAATGATCTTCGGTCGCGAGACGCTGCTGCCCTGGTCGTCCGCGCTCGAAGCGCTGTTCTACTTTTACGCGGCGGCCAGCCTGATCGCCTACATGATGGAAGACCACCGCGCCACCACCGACGAACTGTTCGCCGCCGGCGCCACCTTCACCCTGATCGCCTGGGGCTTCACGCACCTGTTCGTGCTGGTGCAGGCCCTGCACCCGGGGACTTACGCGGCGGCCATCAACGCCGCCGACGCGCGCACCTGGACCGAACTCAATTACCTCAGCTTCGCGCTGCTCTCGAGCACCGGCATCGGCGACGTGATTCCGCTGACGGCGCAGGCGCGCGCGCTGGCCAGCGTCGAAATGTTCGTCGGCCTGATGTACCTGGCGGCGGTGGTGTCGCGCCTGATCGGCTTTACCCTGCAGCAGACCAAGGATGGCCGCGATTAAGTCGTCACGTGCGCGTGGACGATGCGCCCGAGCGTGGTCAGCGCCGCCTCGGCGCGCGCGTCCCACAGGTGGCCGTAGTTCAGGCGCAGGCAGTTCTCGAACCCCGGCTGGGGCGAAAAGATCGGTCCCGGCGCCACGCTGATGCCCTCGGCCAGCGCGGCGGCATGCACCGCCAGCGCATCGGCCGCGCCGGGCAACTCCAGCCATAACAGATAGCCGCCCTTGGGGCGCGTGACGCGCGTGCCCTCCGGGAAGTGGCGCCGCACGGCGTCCATGAACAGCGCCTGCTGCGCCGCCAGGGTGTGGCGCAGCAGGCGCAGATGGCGGTCGTAGCCGCCTTTTTCCAGGTACAGCGCCAGCGCGCCCTGGGCCGGCGCGCAGGTGGTCAAGGTGCTGGCCAGCTTCTGGCGCGCCACCTGGCGCGTAAAGCGGCCGGCCGCCACCCAGCCGACCCGGTAGCCGGGCGCCAGGCATTTCGAAAACGACGAACAGTGCATCACCAGGCCCTCGCTATCGAAGGCCTTGGCCGGCAGCGGGCGCTTGGCGCCGAAATACAGCTCGCCGAAGACATCGTCCTCGATCAGCGGCACCTGGTAGCGCGCCAGCAGGCGCACCAGGTCGCGTTTTTTCTCGTCGGGCATCAGGCTGCCCAGCGGATTCTGGAAGTTCGTCATCAGCCAGCAGGCTTTGGGGCGATGCCGTTCGAGCGCGCGTTCGGCTGCGGCCAGGTCCATGCCGTCGCGCGGGTGGGTCGGCACCGCGATCGCCTCCAGGCCCTGGCGCTCGATCGCCTGCAGCGAACCGTAGAAGGCGGGCGACTCGATCAGCACCGCGTCGCCGGGCCGCGCCACCGCCATCAGGCACAGGTTGAGCGCTTCGAGCGCGCCGTTGGTGACGACGATCTCGTCGGCGTGGACCGTCATGCCGTCGATCAGGTAGCGCAGCGACAGCTGGCGCCGCAAGCGCGCGTTGCCGGGGGTGAGATCGTCGACGCTGGCCCAGGGATCGAGTTGCTGCACGCTGGTACACATCAAGCGTGCCAGGCGCGCCAGCGGGAACAGCAGCGGGCTCGGAAAGGCCGAGCCGAACGGCACCACATCGCGCCGCATGGTTGTTTCGAGCAGGTCGAACACGCGCTCGCTCATGGCCAGTGGCAGCGCGTCTTCGGCGGGGCGCGAAGCGGTATCGGGCTCCGGCGGCAGGCGCCCGGCGCTGACGCTGACAAAATAGCCGGAGCGCTCGCGCGCCTGCACCAGGCCCTGGGCTTCGAGGGTGTAATAGGCCTCGAACACGGTGGCCGGGCTGACGCCGCGGCTGGCGCTGGTCTTGCGCACGGACGGCAGGCGGTCGCCGGGCTGCAGCGCGCCGCTCAGGATCGATTCGGAAATATCGCGCGCAAGCGCTTCGTAAAGTTTCATGGTGCAGCAACGGCCCGACGAAGCCGGTAAACGGAATGGCAGCATCTTAATGCAAATCGCCTGCGCCGGCCTTTCCGTCATCCAACGTTCCCCGCCCGCGCTCAGCGCTCCGACTGCACCCCGGGGTCAGAGCTTTAACTAGTGTAGTGTTGCATTCTGTTTGCCGCTTAAGCGGCTGTTGGCGCGAATTACCTTTTGCAGGATATCGCGCGCAGTTGCTGTCCAAATAAATGGCTTCGGATTGGCATTGTGGTGCGCG
>NZ_WHJF01000130.1:0-16460 GCF_011682185.1 Massilia genomosp. 1 | reverse complement strand
AACTCTTCAGTTCAATCTCTGTTTAATGTCCTTGCGGACAGATCGCTCACTCAAAATACTGACAGGCCACTTCTTGCGAAGCGCCTAATTTCTTTTTTGTGAACATTTGATAATTTAAGTATTCAACATCGCTTACGCTTTGTTGGCACCTTCATCAAACGCCCACACTTATCGACTGTTAATTGTTAAAGAACTTGTTCTGTACCGCCTTCTGCCGTTTGCTACGAAGCGTTGTGTTCGTTGCAGCAGAGAGGTGAGATTATGCAGCGTTTCGCGTTTCTCGTCAACCTCTTTTTTACTACCGCGCCTCCTTGGAGGCGGCCCTGACAGACTGCTAACTACTTGATTTCGTTAACCCTTTCTGCGGGGAGGCGAACTATAGCAAAGCCTGCCCCGACCTGACAAGGGCTCTTTTCACGCCGTGGCACGAACGGTACAGGTGCTGCGCTGCTCCCCCTCTTCCAGCATGATCGACACCGGCAGAAAACGCCCGATGACTTCCGCATTGGTGATGGCATGCCGGGAGATCACATCGGCCGTAAAACCGCCGCCGCCGGCCAGCGCCATCGGCAGCATCAACTGATCGGCCAGGTGCTCGCCCACCGCCGCCTGCGATGCTATATAGCGGCGCGCCTCGTGCATCGCATCCTTGGCGACGGTTTCGGCCCGCACCATTTTCTCGCCGAACGCGCAAAACACCTCGCTCGCGTGTTCGTATTCAAGGGTGATCAGCAAGGCATTGCCCGGCCCCTGATCGGCTGGCAAGCCACGCATGCGCAGCTGGTCGCCCGACCAGCCCATTCCGAGGCCGACGCATTCGAGCTCGCGCAGCGCGATCGACGCGGGCAATCCCGCCACCATGCCCTCGGCATAGCCGCCAGTACGCTCGCCGCGCTCCGTCAACGTCAGCTGCTGTAATTGCGGGCATGGCGCGATAGTGGCCACAATGCAGCCGCCGCCGGCCGGATAAAACCCGGAACGCAGCAATTCAATATTGATGTCCGCCCCCATCTTGCGCAGCAACGGTAAATACGCGCGTTGCAGGAACTGCGCCGGCGGCGCCATGGGATTATGCGTGCCGCCGCTGACGCGCACCGTCGATGGCCCGTCCGCATGCAACAGGGCCAGCATCACCGTTTGCAGCACCAGGGTGCAACTGCCGGCCGAACCGATCGCGAACTGGTAATCGCCACCCTTGATTGCCTTTGGCGCAAACAGCAGCGTCTGCGAACCCAGTTGCGCGCCGGTGACGGCAGCCCCACTGATCTCGGTGGCCGCCTGGACCGCCACCAGATGCTGGCGCAGCAGCCCGGGCTTCTTGCGGCCGGCCCGGATATTCTTGATGCAAAAGGCCTGGCCGGTAATCATGGACAAGGTCAGCGCGCTGCGCAGGATTTGTCCGCCGCCTTCGCCGACGGCGCCATCTAATTCAATCATCTTCAACTCTTCTTATAGATAGTAAGCAGCGGCGGCATCAACCCTTGACGCACACCACCTGCTTGAGGATATGGACCACATCCACCAGGTCGCGCTGGGCGTGCATGACGGCGTCGATATCCTTGTACGCCATCGGAATCTCGTCGATCACGTTTTCATCCTTGCGGCACTCCACGCCCTCGGTCGCCTTGACCTGGTCGTCAACGGTGAAACGACGCTTCGCTTCGGTACGGCTCATGGTGCGGCCGGCGCCGTGGCTGCAGCTGTTGAAGCTGTCCGGATTGCCCTTGCCACGGACGATAAAGCTCTTCGCCCCCATCGACCCCGGGATGATACCCAGTTCGCCCGGACGGGCCGACACGGCGCCCTTACGGGTAATCAGCACGTCTTTACCGAAGTGATGCTCCTTCTGCACATAATTATGGTGGCAATTGACCGCCTCCACATGCGTCTCGAACGGCTTGGTGATCACGGTACGCACCGCCGCGATCAGGTTATGCATCATCACGTCGCGATTGGTGCGGGCGAATTTCTGCGCCCAGCTGACCGCCTCGATGTAATCGTTATAGTGCTGCGTTCCTTCGGCCAGGTACGCCAGGTCCTGGTCGGGCAGGTTGATGAAGTGCGTGCGCATATCCTTCTTGGCCAGCTCGATGAAGTGGGTGCCGATGGCATTTCCCACGCCGCGCGAACCCGAATGCAGCATGAACCACACGAAACCTACCTCGTCCAGGCAGACTTCCACAAAATGGTTACCGCTTCCCAAAGTTCCCAGGTGACGGTAGTTATTCGTGGTTTTCAGCTTCGGCGTTTTCAGGCAGATGGCGTCGAATTCATCCTTCAACTGGCCCCAGGCCACATCCACCGCCGCCGGCGGCGTATTCCACGAACCCTCATCGCGGCCGCGGTAGCTGCGCGTCTTCGGCAACATACCGTGCGGGATCGCGCGCTCGATGGCGCTACGCAGCGCCGACAGGTTATCCGGCAGGTCGTTCGCGGTCAGGGTGGTCTTGGCGGCCATCATGCCGCAGCCGATATCGACGCCGACTGCCGCCGGGATCACCGCGCCGAGGGTCGGAATCACGCTGCCGATGGTCGAGCCTTTACCCAGGTGAACATCGGGCATGACCGCGATATGCTTGTAAATGAACGGCATTTTGGCGGTGTTGGCCAGCTGCTTCTTGGCCACGTCTTCCACCGGCACGCCTTTGGTCCACATTTTGACATGACGGCCATCGTCCACGTTCAGGACATCGTAATTTTCGTTTTTCATATTTTTCTCACTATATATAAGGTGATGCGAGGGGGCGACAACATCGCCCGGATAATTTGCTCTGCCAGTTGAGCTACGGCCGCTTGCGCAACCGCCCGGACTCGAACCGGGAACGCAATGTAATCCAGACTGCATTCGCCAAAAATCAATTCCCGACAAGGAGTCGGCAGGACAAACAGTTGCCGGCGCCAGGCCAACAGCAACCCCCATGTAGTCCTGCCCGCATTCGGGGTAAAACGATTGAGCACGGTGCGACAAGATAAATCCGATGCGAGATAAATTTGGAGATGTATTCGCATCAAGCATTCGCACAGCGCTCAAAACCTGTACAACAAAATCCCGACAAGGAGCGGCAAGACATGTGTCAGTCGTAGGACGCGAAGCCCTTGCGACCGTGGATGCAGTCTTTACCTGCATTCGGGGTAAAACGATTGAGCACAATGCGACAAATTTTGTTGCGAACTCGAACATTTTCTAAATGTATTCGCATCGGCATTCGCACTGCGCTCAAAACCGGTACCTCAATGTTCTTTACTCCAGCGCGATCGATTCGATCTCGCCCACCCAGTGACCGGCGCCGAGCTGGCCGGCCGCGAATGCGGCGATAATCTTGAATACATCGTCCGAAAAACCGCCCACATTCAACACATCGGCGCGTTCCGCCGCCTGGCTGCTACTGTTTGGCGTGCAGTCGATGCACACCAGCCGCGCCGCCGGATTGCGCTGCTTGAACAGCGCCCATTCGCTCATCGTGGCGGTGGCGCCGGCACGCTGGTCGATCCACGATTCATTGTCGGACACGTACACCACCAGGTCGGCCATCACCTTCTGCTTGTTCATCTGCGCCAGCGGTGCGCTGCAATTGGTACCACCGCCGCCAATCGCTGCCAGCTTCTGCGCATTGGTCATGACCGTATCGCGGGCATTCAATTCGCACACCCGCACATAATTCTCGAACGGCAGCACCAGTGCATCCGGATTCTTGCGCAGCATCGCTGCGGCGATCAGCCCGGCCACATCGATACAACGCACCTTCGAGGTGCCGCCGCCCCGATAACCCGACACCGGCGACTGCATCGATCCCGAGACATCCGGGCAAATCACGACCTTGCCTTCCACCTGCGGCACGTTCGACAGCGACAGTTCCAGCGCATCCTGCAAAGCGTCGCTGATACCCCGTGGCACCTCGGTCGATGCCGCCATATACGCCGACATCAACTGATAAGGAAACACGCCCGCTTTGGCAATCGCCACCGGGTCGCGCAGCTTGTCGGCGATGACTTCGATCATGCCCGGCAGCTCGTACACGCCATTGCGGCCGAAGGTATTCAAATTCATGCGCACCATGTGCCAGCCGCCCTGGCGCGCAATCTGCGCCCATGCCTGCGGCGGCAACGACAATGAAGTCAGCATCTGGAACGGCACGTCCGGCACCGGCTGCGACTGGTCGGCCTTGTACGCTTCGAAGGCCTTGAGCGCATCCGGCAGCGCATCGGCATTAAACGGCTTGCCGATCAACCAGGCGAAAAACGCGTCACGCCAGGCTTGCGACGGCTTCGGATGCACCATCTTCACCACATCGCCCAGCGACGGCGTGGTGCCGATCGAGGCCGACAGCAGTTCTTTTTCCGATGCGCGGTTCAGCCATTGCTGCACCAGTCTTTTCGGCCGGGTGCCCAGCGATTTACGACCCGCCGCACCGGAGCGGATAATCTGCACCACATTGCGCAGCATCTTGCCGTTATTGACCACGCGGCGAAATACAGGGGTCAGTTCCGGCGCGCCCTTGGCCGCCAGTACCGCGGTCAGCAATGCCGGCATATCCTTCATATAACCGCGCTCGCGGCAGTAAATCGCGGTCTGCGCGATGAATGTGGTATCGACTTTTTCGCACAGTTCCATCACCGTCGCCAGCTGCGATTGCGCATTGACGTAATAGGTCGAATTGAGGCAACCGGTGGCGGCGTACTGCGCCAGCTGGTGCCGTGGCGACATGCTGTAGGCCGCAGCGCCTGCCGCATTAAGACCATCGGCGCGCGGGACAAAGATTCCCTTCAAGGTCTGGAACAACTGTGCGTTTGCCATTTTGATTTCCTCATTTTTTCTTGTTTGTATCTCCCCTATTGCAAAGGGCGTGCCAGCTCGCGCCACATCCGCATTACCTGCGCTTAAGTCCTTGATTTAAAAAAGATTATCAATTCGCCAAGCCAGACTGGCAAGAAATGGACAAACTGGCAAGCACGTGATAAATTATCCGACAAGATAAAACTTTATACGAATATGAAACAGAAACGCATCGTGGTCATCGGATTCGTCGGCACCCAGCTCGACAGCGGCAAGGGCCCGGCCCGTTGGGAAAAATGGCGCCCCAGCATCGCCATCACCCAGCATGAGGAATACGCCGTACACCGCTTCGACATGCTCTACGGCGGCAAATTCGGCTCGCTGGTCGATGCCGTCACGGCCGACATCGCCGCCGTCTCGCCGGAAACCACCGTGGTCGCGCACAATATTCCGATCAGCGATGCCTGGGATTTCGGCGAGGTCTACGGCGCCCTGTTCGATTTCGCCAAGACCTACCCCTTCGACCCGGACAACGAGGATTACTGGATCCACATCACCACCGGCACCCACGTCGTGCAGATCTGCATGTTCCTGATGACGGAAGCGCGCTTCTTTCCCGGCCGCCTGCTGCAAAGCTCGCCGCCACGGCGCCAGTCCACCACCGAACCGGGCAGCTACGCGCTGATCGACCTCGACCTGTCGCGCTACGACCAGATCGCCCAGCGCTTTTCGCGCGAGCAAGCCGAAGGCGTGGCGTTCCTCAAGTCCGGCATTGCCACCCGCAACGCCAGCTTCAACACCATGATCGACGAGATCGAGCGCGTGGCCATCAAGTCGCGCGCGCCGATGCTGCTGATGGGGCCGACCGGCGCCGGCAAGTCCTTCCTCGCGCGCCGGGTCTACGAACTGAAGAAAACGCGCCACCAGATCGACGGCAAGTTCGTCGAACTCAACTGCGCCACCCTGCATGGCGACGGCGCCGCCTCGACCCTGTTCGGCCACGTCAAGGGTTCCTTCACGGGCGCCGCCGCCGACCGCCCCGGCTTGCTGCGCAGCGCCCACAAGGGCTTGCTGTTCCTCGACGAAATCGGCGAACTGGGTGCGGACGAACAGGCCATGCTGCTCAAGGCCATCGAAGAAAAGCGCTTCCATCCGGTCGGCAGCGACACTGAAGTGCAGAGCGACTTCCAGCTCATCGCCGGCACCAACCGCGACCTGGCGAGCGAGGTGGTGGCCGGGCGCTTTCGCGAAGACTTGTACGCGCGCATCAACTTATGGACCTACGCCCTGCCCGGGCTGGTGGACCGGCCCGAAGACATCGAACCCAACCTGGTCTACCTGCTCAACCAGTTCAGCCAGGAATACGGGCAGATGGTGCGTTTCAACAAGGAGGCACGCGAGCGCTACATGCGCTTTGCGATGTCGCCCGAGGCAGTCTGGGCCGGCAACTTCCGCGACCTGTCGGCGTCGGTCACGCGCATGGCGACCCTGGCCGAGGCCGGCGGCATTTCGGAAGGCATCGTCAGCGCCGAAGTGGCCCGGCTGCAAAAACTCTGGCACCACTACACGCGCGCGCCGGCGCCCACCCTGGCCGAGGTCAACCTCGCCGGGCTGATGGGCGAGGAAGCCGCCGCCGGCCTCGACCTGTTCGACGCCTTGCAACTGGCCGCCGTGGTGCAGGTGTGCCGCGTATCAAGCACCCTGTCCGACGCCGGGCGCAAGCTGTTCGCCGTCTCGCGCAGCGCCAAGAGCAAGCCCAACGACGCTGACCGCCTGAAAAAATTCCTGGCGCGGTTCGACCTGGATTGGGATCAGGTCAGCAGCAGTCGGTAATTTGTCGGTATTGTCTTGGAAACAACAGCTATCATTTAAATAGGTTGTATTGGCGATAACTCCTGCGGTATTCTGCATACATATGCCCAAGGCATATTTAGCGCAATGCTAAAAGCATTATCGGGAGAGTCCGTCGATCGCAACGAGGGAAGTGTGCAGGGATTTCTGCGCACCGACTCAGGCAGGGATCGACGGCGCCGAAGGAGCAACCGCCCCGGAATCTCTCAGGCCCCAGGACCGATAACGCATGTGAACTCTGAAGAGCCACCGGCAGTCGTCATCCGGTGCACCGAAGGAGCAAACCGGCCACGCATCGCGCGCTGCCGGCGAATCTCTCAGGTCCAGCACAGAGGGGGTATCCGACGCGCAGCCGCGCGCGGACTTCCTATCTGACGTTTTTCCGACCTGGAAAACACATGAAAACCATTGCAGAACCTGGCGGCGGGATGACCTGCGTCACGACCGCTTACGCCCTCGCCCAACGTGGCTTTGCCACCACCCTGCGCGCCACCCAAGCTGGTGACCAGCCGCTTGGGGACCGGGCGCTTGCGCGTGGCCGCCACGTCCGGATCTGCGATTTGATGCAACGCTCTCTCGATTTCCCGACGCACTGAGCACGTGCGTCGACAACGGTGTCCGGCATGCGTGCATGCCAATGCAGTCGCAGCACCCACCCCGCCTGGACAGGCGGGGCTCCCGTTTCAATCTATGTGAGGAGAAGTCAATAATGCAAACAAAAATGCTCTCATGCCGTCCCATGCTCGCCGCCCTCCTGTGCGGCGCCAGCCTGGCCCTGGCCGGTGCGCCGGCACAGGCCCAGTCCGATGGAACCAGCACCTTCAAAGCGGTCCCCAAGCGCGCGGCAGCGGCGGCGCAGGCTGCGGCCCAGCGCGACTTCGCCCAGTTCGTGACGCACCAGGTGCAGGTGCGCGGCGCCAGCGGCGCGCCGGTCGACTTCCCGCTCGACATCAGCGACATGCAAGACCTGAAGGACGCCAGGATCGGCTACGGCTTCCCGGTCTACACGATCGATCCGAACGAGCTGCTGGCGGGACGCGGCAGCATGAAACAGATGGCCAAGGCGACCGGACAGTGGCGCTTCGTCATCCTGTTGAACCAGCGTCCGATCGGCATGGCGACGGTGGAGCTCAATAACGGGAACTACGAAACGGTCGCCTACGGCGCCGCCGTGCTGGCCAAGGACGTGGATGCGTCGATGGGCTACTACGCCGACACCGAGCGCAGCAATGTGCGTTTCGTGCGCATCTACCAGGCGCGCTCCGACTTGCTGGAAGTGGTCGCCCGCGAAGACGGCCGCACCCGCTATGCGCCTTTGCATTCGGCGCGCGAATCGCTGCTGATGCAACAGCGCGCCGTCAAGGACGGCAAGGCCGGCGATGCCCTGATGGACGAAGCGGAGTTGCTGCTGCCGCTGCGCAGCGCGGTCAAGCAGAACCTGGACGCTTCGAAGTAAGCCGACCATCCCCAGAACCAATCAGGAGATAACATGAACACCCATATGAAAAAGATCGTCGTCGGTGTCGCACTTTTGCTGGCGCTGCCGGCAGCCATGGCGCAATGGCGCACGCTGAGCGTGCCGCTGACGACCCAGGAACACAGCCAGTGGTGCTGGTCGGCGTCGAGCAAGGCGGTGCTGAACTATTACAAGAAGACACCGAGCCAGTGCCAGATCGTGAACTGGGCGTTCGGCTTGAACTACGCCTGCGGGAACACCTACTTCAACTGGAACAGCCCGGCCAACCAGCCGAACAATATGTACGGCTCCAACGGCAGCGTACAGAATATCTTGAATGCGTGGGGCGTGGCGAATGGCGCGTACAGCGTGGCGTCGTCATGGAACAGCGTGGTGTCCGACATCAACGCCAATCGTCCGTTCGTGATGCGCTACGGCTGGAGCAACGGCGGTGGGCACATCATGGTGGGACGCGGGTACGAGACGGCCAATGGCGTGAACCACGTGTACATCATGGACCCTTGGCCGGGTGAGGGCCAGACCTACCGCACCTACAACTCCGCGGTGTCGGCGTCGGACCATCGCTGGACGCACACGCAGCGCATGAGCATCAACGGCCCGACCTGAGTCAGGCGCCATCGTCCCCGCGCAGGTATTCGCGCGGGGACTCTTGACCCTCTCGCTACGTGACGGTTTACCATCTTGCAAATGGAGAAACCGGCATGCTACTGAAAATAGGACAACTGGCCAAGCGCAGCGGCTTGAGCGTGCGCGCCTTGCGCCATTACGACGATATCGCCTTGCTCACGCCGTCGGTCCGCTCGGACAGCGGCTACCGCCTGTACGACAGCGCGGATGTCGCCAGACTGTATCGCATCCAGGCACTGCGCCGCCTCGACCTGCCGCTCACGCAAATCCAGGCGATGCTGGCCGACGGCGGCGCCAGCCTGCCGCAGGTGGTGGCGCAGCAGATCGCGTCACTCGAACGCCAGATCGCGCAAGCTAGCGCCCTTCACGGCCAATTGCGCGACTTGCAGGCCCAGCTCGACGAGCGCCACGAGCCGTCGATGGACAACTGGCTGGCCGCGCTCGAACGCATGGCCGCCAGCGCACGCTACTTCACCGACGCCGAACTGCATACGCTCAAGACGCGGCGCAAGAACAGCGGCAGCGGCAGCGGCGACGCCAACGCACAGCTGACCGCCACGCTGCACCAGCTGATGGCCCGGGGCCTGGCACCCGACAGCCCTGAAGCCGGCGCGTTCGCGCAACGCTGGATCGCCACCCTGCTAGCGAGCGTGGGCGGCGACGAAGGCATGCTGATGAAGCTCTACGCCATGAACTGGAACGAGCCCACCCTGCACACCCTCAACGGGGTTGACCGCGCGGCGATGCAGTTCATCTCGCACGCCATGGCGCACCGGCGCCTGGCCATCTACGCCAACTACTGCAACCCAGCCGACATGGCCCTGCTGCGCCAGCACTACGTCAAGCAAACCGACACCTGGCCCATCCTCATCTGCGCCTTGCGCACTCACCTGGCCGAAGGCACGCCGGCCGCCAGCGTCGAGGTGCAAGCACTGGCGCGCCAATGGCAGGCACTGTCGCTGGCCAAGGCCGCGGGCCAGCCGGCGCTCCAGGCCAAGCTGCGCCACGCTTTCGAGATGGAGCCCGGCTTGCGCACCGGCTCCGGCATCGACGCGCCGCTGATCGCGTATGTACGCGAAGCCATGCACCGTCTTTAACCCACCAGGAATCAGCATGCCAGGCCATTTCTTCACGGGGAACTACGCTCCCCTCGATACCGAATGCGACATCGACGCGCTGCAGGTAGCCGGCACGCTGCCGCCGCAACTGCGCGGCGCGCTGTACCGCGTCGGACCGAACCCCCGCTTCGCGCCGCGCGACGACCACTATCACTGGTTCTCGGGCGACGGCATGGTACATGCCTTCTTCATCGACGACGGCAAGGTGGCCTATGCCAACCGCTGGGCGCGCACGCCGAAATGGCAGCTCGAAAATGACGCCGGCCATGCGCTGTTCGGCACCTTCGGCAACCCGGCCACCAGCGCCCCGTCAGTCCACGGCAAAAACAGCGGCACCGCCAATACCAATATGGCCTGGCACGGCGGGCGCCTGTTTGCGCTGGAAGAATCGCACCAGCCGTTCGAAATGGACCCGCACACGCTGGCGTCGAAGGGGCACCAGGATTTCGACGGCGCCGTGAACGGGCGCTTCACCGCCCATCCCAAGGCCGATCCGGCCACCGGCGAGCTGCATTTTTTCTCCTACCTGCCCGATAGTCCGGGACAGCCCAACATGCAGTACGGCGTGCTCGATGCGCACTGCCGGGTCAGCACGTCAGGCGCCTTGCGCGCCCCCTACGCGAGCATGATGCACGACTTCATGCTGACCGAACGCCATGTGCTGTTTCCGGTCACCCCGCTGACCATCAGCGTGGAACGCGCCATGAAAGGACTACCCTTGTTCGCATGGGAAGCGGACCGGCGCACCCACGTCGGCATCGGCGTGCGTGGTCAAGCAATGGACAAGCTGCGCTGGTTCGCCAGCGACGCCTGCCACGTGTTCCATGTGATGAACGCCTGGGACGATGGCGGGCGCATCGTGGCGTATGTGATGGAGTCACGCACCGCACCGGGCATGCCCAACGCCGACGGCAGTGCGGGCGAGGCGGCCGGCATGGCGGCGCGCCTGTGCCGCTGGACGTTCGATATGGAGAGCGATGGCGACAGTTTCGAGCGCACCATCCTCGACGACCTGGCGGCGGAATTCCCGCGCATCGACGAGCGCTTTAGCGGACGCCGCAACCGCGTGGGTTTTTACTGCTGCCACAGCGCGCAGCGCATCAGGAGCGGTTCGGAGAGTGTGCTGTACGACGCGCTGGCATGCTTCGACTTTGCCTCCGGCACGCGCCAGCTCTATACACTGCCGGCCGGCGACGTTGTCTCCGAACCGGTCTTCGTGGCGCGCTCGGCGCAGTCGCCCGAGGGCGATGGCTGGCTGCTGGCGGTGGCGTGGCGCGCCCAAGAAGGCCGCAGCGACCTGCTGGTGATCGACGCGACCGACCTGGCGGCCGGCCCCGTCGCAACGATGTGCCTGCCGCACCGGATACCGTTCGGCTTTCACGGCTGCTGGCGCGCCAGCGACTGACTTACAAACTTACAAGCCGTCGAAGTTGGGCGGACGCTTGGCCAAAAACGCCTGCATGCCTTCCTTCTGGGCGGGCGTGCCGAACGCCGCGTGGAAGTAGCGGCGCTCGTAGCGCACGCCTTCGGTCAGGGTGGTCTCGAACGCGCGGTTGACGCTGTCCTTGATCGCCATCGCCACCGATACCGACATCGAGGCGATCGTGGTGGCCGCAGCCAGCGCTTCTTCCATCACCTTGTCCGCCGGGACCACGCGCGAGACCAGGCCGGTGC
Organism: Massilia genomosp. 1; assembly: GCF_011682185.1. Lineage (NCBI taxonomy): Bacteria > Pseudomonadati > Pseudomonadota > Betaproteobacteria > Burkholderiales > Oxalobacteraceae > Massilia > Massilia genomosp. 1. The sequence continues at coordinate 4,939 of NZ_WHJF01000130.1, read as the reverse complement.
GCTCGGCTTCGGCCGCGTCGATCATGCGCGCCGTGAGCAGCATGTCCATCGCCTTGGCCTTGCCGATGGTGCGCGGCAGGCGCTGCGTGCCGCCGGCGCCCGGGGTCACGCCGACCTTGATTTCGGGCTGGCCGAACTTGGCGCTGTCCGCCGCGATCAGGAAGTCGCACATCATGGCCAGTTCGCAGCCGCCGCCGAGGCAGAAACCCTGCACCACGCCGATGACGGGTTTGCGCACGTTGAGGATATGTTCCCAGTTGCGGCCGATGTAGTTGCCGCCGTAGGTGTCGCCGTAATCGTAGTCGACCATCGCCGCGATGTCGGCGCCGGCCGCAAAGGCTTTTTCGCTGCCGGTCAGGATGATGCAGCCGATATTGCTGTCAGCGTCGAACTTGTAGAGCGCGTCGCCCAGTTCATCCATCATGTTGTCGTTCAGGGCGTTCAGGGCTTTGGGACGGTTCAGGCGAATCACGGCCACTTTGCCGTGGGTCTCGATCAGCAGGTCTGCATAGTTCATGGAATCCTCTATAAAAAAGCGGGGGGTAATGTGCGATTGTAGCCAATCTGCGCGTCAATCAGGGTTTGGGCAGCAGCACCCAGAGTTGGCCGCGCTGCTTCATGCGGCCGGCGTTTTCCATCGCATCAATGCCAAAGCCGAAGAAGAAGTCGGCCCGCACCGCACCGCGAATGGCGCCGCCCGTGTCCTGCCCCATCACCAGGCGCCGCATCGGCACCTCGCTGGCCGATTCGGTGGTGGCCAGCCAGATCGGCGCGCCGAGCGGCAAGAAGGTGGGGTCGATCGCGACCGAACGCTCCGGCGTCAATGGCACGCCCAGCGCGCCCTTGGGCCCGACCGAGGGATCGGGCAGGCGCTCTTCGCGAAAGAAAATGAAGCTTGGATTGGCGTTGAACAGTTCCTGGCGCCGCTCGGGATGCGCCGCAATCCAGGCCTTGATGCCCTGCGCGCTAGCCTGCTCCGGCGTCAGCTCGCCCTGCTCGATCAGCCAGCGTCCGATCGCCTTGTACGGATGGCCGTTCTGGTCGGCGTAGGCCACGCGCACCGTCTCGCCGCTATCGGCCAGCTTGACCCGCCCGGAACCCTGCACCTCCAAAAAGAACGCTTCGACCGGGTCGTCCACCCACAGCAGCTCCTTGCCGGGGATGTCGGCGCGCTCGATCTCGGCGCGGCTGCCGTACGGGACCACCTTCTTGCCCACCAGCCGTCCGCGCACGCGCTTGTTTTTCAGCTCCGGGTACACGCTGGCCAGGTCGATCGTCAGCAGGTCGTCCGGCACCCGGTACAGCGGTGTCTGGAAAGCGCCGCCGCGTTTGCGGGCGCCGCGCAGCAAGGGTTCGTAGTAGCCGGTGACGAGGCCCGTGTCGGCGCCGTCAGGGGCGCGCACCTGGTTCGGCACGAACCAGGTTTCAAAATAGCTGCGCAGCGCAGCGCCATTGTTTGCATCGACCGTGTACGCCGCGCCGCACGCGGTTTTCCATTCGGGCTTGCGCGCCAATACCCCGCACGAGGTCATGAAGGCCGGCCAGGCCTGGCGCAGGTCGTCGCGCTCCCAGCCCGGCAGCGCGGCAAAGGTCGATGGCGTCATCAACGGCGCCGGTTCGGCCTTCGCTGGCGGTGGCAAAGGCGGCTCTGGCGGCGGCTCCACCCGCATCACCGGCGGCGGCATGACGACGACCGGCGGCGCCGGCTTGGGCCCGGGCGTGGCGCATGCCGCGAGGAGCAGCGCGACGGCGCCGGCCGAAACGAGTAAACTGCTGCGTGTTGAAGACATGGGAGTCGATATGTGGGTGTTAATGCTTGAAGCAGGCGTGGCGTTTTTCCTGCTGGTGTTTATCGTGTGGTGGACGATGTATTCGGGACCGAAGCCGGCCAATGACGACCAGCAGCTGAACGCGCCGGAGAAAAAACAGGAACTCCCCGACGATACTCAACGCTGATCAGCCGCTGAGATCAGTGCAGGGTGCGCGGCAGCGACAGCACGAATTCGGGAATCTTGGTCTCGAACTGATGGCCGTCTTCGGCCACGCAGAAGTATTCGCCGGTCATCGAGCCTTGCGGAGTGGCCAGCTGGGTGCCGCTGGTGTATTCGAACTGTTCGCCCGGCTGCAACAGCGGCTGATGCCCGACCACGCCCAGGCCGCGCACTTCGTCGACGTGGTTGTTGGCGTCGGTGATGACCCAATGCCGCGAGATCAGCTGCGCGCCGACGGTGCCGGTGTTTTTTATCGTAATCGCATAAGTGAACACGTAATTGCTTCGGCTCGGATCGGACTGCTCCGGCAGGTACTGGGTCCTGACAGTGACAGTAAATTCGTAAGCGGCCATCTGGATTTCCTTGATTAAGACTGTAAAAGTTGCCCGAGTGAATTTTCAGGCGCCGGCCTGACACGGCCCGGCGAAGCATCATACCTTGCGCCGCAAAATGGGGCCGGCCGCAAGGGCGCGCCACGGGAGAGCGTAAAATAGCGCATCTTCATTAACCGCAAGCTTTTTGCCAGCCGCCGCCATGACCACTTTCCGCATCGCTCCCAGCATTTTGTCCGCCGATTTCGCCCGTTTGGGCGAAGAAGTCCGCAATGTCGTCGCCTCGGGCGCCGATATCATCCACTTCGACGTCATGGACAACCATTATGTTCCCAACCTGACCATCGGCCCGCTGGTGTGCCAGGCGATCCGCCCGCACGTGCAGGTGCCGATCGACGTGCATCTGATGGTCAAGCCGGTCGACCGCCTGATTCCGGACTTTGCCAAGGCTGGCGCGAACATCATCACCTTTCACCCGGAAGCGTCCGAGCATATCGACCGCTCGCTCCAGCTGATTCGCGATAACGGCTGCAAGGCCGGCCTGGTCTTCAATCCGGGCACGCCGCTGCACTTCCTCGACCATGTGATGGACAAGATCGACATGATCCTGATCATGTCGGTCAATCCGGGCTTCGGCGGTCAATCCTTCATCCCGGAAGCGCTGAAGAAAATCGCGCTGGCGCGCCGCATGATCGACGATTCGGGCCGCGATATTTTGCTGGAAGTCGATGGCGGCATCAAGATCGACAATATCGCCGCCGCCGCCGCTGCCGGTGCGGACACGTTCGTGGCAGGGTCGGCGATTTTCGGCCAGCCGGACTACAAGGCGGTGATCGACGCCATGCGCGCGGAGCTGGCCAAGGTCGGCAAGTAACATCCACAGCATGCCGTATTTCGACCTTCGCCTCGGTTTTGCGCCGTCGTTTCACCGCGGCGGCACGATGCGCATCGAGGGCGATGTGACGGGCGTGGCGACCTTCGAAGCCGGGCCCACAGGATTTCTGCCAGGCCTGGTTTTCACGCTGCCGGTCGACGCGGACGGCATGGCGGCCATCCATGCCAGTTGCTCGGCCATGCTGGCAGGATGGGATGACCGGTGGACCGGGGAGGGCTGCGACGGCATCAGCTTTGGCGGTACGTTTGCGTCGTCCGGCGCGCAGCCGCAACACTTTTCGCTGTGGAGCCCCGATCGGGCAAGCCTGCCGCACGCCATGATCAGCGCTGTATTCAAGTGCTTCCCCCCGGAGGGCTGCAGCGGCGTCGCCGAGGAACAGCTTGAAAGCATCCGCGGATATTTCGAGTTGCAGCCGCAGGTAACGCTGTACAACGAAGTCCCCTTGCGCCTTCGCCTTGCACCTTCAGCGTATTGGATTGACGCGAACGAGATTGAAACGCGCGTGCGCGCCCTGCCCGATCACGTTGACTTGATCGTCGACTTATCCGGCCTCGAAGCGATTCAGCGAGCACTGGCGCAGCTATTCCCAGTCAATTTGCTGCTACAGCGAAGCCATGCCGTGTATTGGCGAGTACGAAGCAACGCAGTCGACGTGCTGGTGAAGCACGGAGTCGATCCGTCCATGATCATTTCCATCGAGCGCGCGCAGTTTTCAGAGTGGGGATATCCTGTGGTGCTGGGCCGTGTGGTCCAGTCTCCTGACATGTTCTCTCTTGCTCAAAACGGGAAACGAATCGCGCTGGTGAGCGCCTTCAGGAGCCAATTTTGCATGACGTACGTGGACGCGGCCAAGGCGGCAGTGGAACTGATCGACTTCATGAAAACCCATCGGCTTCAAGCGCTGGGTTTTGGCGAGCCTGCTCCCGAGTCGCCGCAGCTGCCTTGAGGCAAGATACGCAGCGAAAGTCGCTTGGCTACTGTCGCTGCTTCCAACTGAAATCGACTACGAGGAATACCTGGGAGCAGGACGCCGGCGGCGTCACAGGTCGAACCAGAAAATCATGCGGCAAAAGTAGCCGCGCGCTTCGATGTTCGCCATCAGGTCGATCGTCAAGCGGCACTCGAGCGTCATATGCAGTTCACCGTCATCGGTGGCTGCGACCGCACGCCGGAATTCGGCCAGCGTGAGCCAGCTGCAACGCGAGTAGTGCGGTGCCGAGATAAAGTCCCACAGGTAGGCGATCGGATGACTTTCTCCTGTCCGCAGCGCCTCGTCCGCCTCCGATCGCGCAATCGATGGCATTGCCAGCGCGCCGTCCATATCGTCATCGTCGATGACATTGAGCCCATAGTGAAAATTGGCCATTGCCGATGCCGGCTCGGGAAAACCACGTGCGGCAACGAGACCATCCCGCCCATGCCGGTTGTTCATCGCATTGAACAGGGACGAACGCCTCGGCCACTCAAAAAATGCGATCGCCTGCGGAGCGACGAATTGTTCGGTATCCGATGCCTCCACCACCAAATGAATATCTGCGCCCATCCTGGTCCTTTTGACATCCTCCCCTCCCTAAAGGAAAGGGATTCCTACGGTGCCGCGTGATGATCTACGGGTCGCTTCGGTGGGTTCCTGCTTCATCGAGCGGCCTGACTGCGCCGACTCTCCACAGGCTAAGACGCGATGTCCTCGCGCTAAAACATTCATCGCGCCGACCACATCG